>JALOMS010000531.1 GCA_025455345.1 Thermoflexibacter sp.
GCGCTCGAAATCATTAAAATACAAAAACAGGCAGGCGTTGCCAACGAATTGGCAGTACAGCAGTTCGAGGCTCTGGTCTTAAATTCTAAGAGTTTAGAATTTGGAATCAGGCAGTTGGTAGTGGAAGCAGAAAACAGAATGAATTGGTTATTAGGGCGTTTTCCGCAACCTATTGTTAGAAATAAAAATACTTTTTTTGAGGCAATGCCCGCCCAAATCAACACGGGGATTCCTACACAACTGCTCCGCAATCGCCCAGATATTAAGCAAGCAGAATACGAGTTAATTGCCACAGGGGCAGATGTTTATGCGGCACAGGCGGCATTTTATCCTTCGTTTACTATTGTGGCAAACGTAGGTTTCCAAACTTTCCAGCCCAAATTTTTGCTTTCCCCTGCTTCTATTGCCTACAACGTATTAGGTGGTTTAGCAGCACCTCTGCTGAACCGTTCTGCCCTAAAAGCGCGCTTAGGAGTGGCAAAAGCAAGCCAATTAGAAGCACTGTACCAATACCAAAAAAGCATACTCACTGCCTACGCAGAGGTAGCAAATCAGTTGGCAAAAGTGGAAAATTTAGGGCAAATCGTTGCGCTGAAAGACCGCGAAGTAAAAGTGCTAACCCAAGCAATAGAAACCTCCTCTAATTTATTCAGAACGGGCAGGGCAACCTATTTAGAGGTGATTTTTACACAAACCAATGCCTTGCAAACTCGCTTACAGTTGGCAGAAGTAAAAAAACGACAGTACCAAAGCATGGTAGAGATGTACAGGGCATTGGGTGGCGGCTGGCGGTAAGAGAAATAAATAAAGTCTTATCAAAACATAGTCAAGGAGTTATCTCCATTTTTCCTTTCTGCACTTTTCAGCACTTCGGCAGTAGGAATGCTCATCTGTTTGCCGTCAAGCATTTCTTGAATATTGATGACCTCGATTTTAGGGTAGGTGCGCCCAAACATTTTGTTTTGGTAAGTGCCGTATTTGGTTGCTTCTTTCACCAAGTTGGGCATGGGGTAGAGCGTAATCAAATAACCCAATTCCGCTTTTTCCCTTTCCAAAGTACCATTCAAATCTCTGATGACCGAAGGGGAAAGTGTTTTGCTGGTCTTGACCGAAAAAAGGACTTCTTTGAATACCTGTTTGTTGTTTTCGTCAAAATCCACCATGTATGCTGTGCCGTCTATGCCTCCGTCGCCTCCCTTTTTGTCGTTGATGATTGCTCTATTATTGGAAAAACTAAGCACCGCCCACTTTTCAAATTCCTTGCGAACTCGGTCATCTTTCTTGTTTGCCAAGGCAACCGCGCTTGCAAAGTCTTTGGGTACGCCCGAAAGTTCCAAACGCTTAGGTTTGATGACTTTTTGGGTTTCTTTGTCTATTACTTCTTTGGTAAAATCGCCTCCAAAGCTATCTTCTAATCTTTTCAAAATCAAAGAAATAGACTGATATGTGATGTCTATGCCTATCCACTTTCGCTTTAATCGCTCTGCCACTGCAATTGTAGTGCCGCAACCGCAGTAGGTATCTAAAATGACATCTCCCTCGTTGCTACTTGCCTTGATAATGCGCTCCAAAAGTGCTTCGGGCTTTTGAGTGGGGTAGCCAAGGCGTTCTTTGGAAGTGCTTGTAATGAAAGGAATATCCCAAACATCATCTATTGCTTTTCCTTTTTCAATAATTTCATCTATGTATTGTTTTTTGGCAGGAATGCCTTTTGAAATTGCCCGATTGTCCCAAATAAACTCCCTTCCATCTTCTTCCACTTGAATTTTTCTGCCTCTTACTTTGCTAATGTCTTCCTTTGTCCAGACTTCCGTAATTTGATTTTTTAAGGCTACTTTTTTACTTTTTACATAAAATAAAATAGTATCATGTTTTTGATTGAACTTATATTTGTTGTGCATTAGCCTCTGTCCATAATGCCAAATAATCTCATTTTTAAAGTCACCTCCACGAGGAATAAACAAAGTATCACAAATGAGTTTTAGATAATGACTTGCCGTTGGGTCGCAGTGCAGGTAAAAACTTCCTGTGGGTTTTAATACCCTGTAAATTTCTGCAATGCGCTGTGTCATGCTTACAATGTAAGCGAATAAACTTTCCTCACCTAAAACCTTGTTTAGCCCCACCACCAAAGCAACGCTTTCTGCGGTAAATACACCATTTTCGTTGGCAACAATTGATTTATAATCATCAGCCGCTCTTAGATTCCAAGTCCAAGTATCTATAAAAGCCTGCGCTTGTGCGGTATCTTTTTTTCCTTTGGTGCTGTATGTTTGGTTGTAGTTTTCATCAGAATTAAAAGGGGGGTCTATGTAACACAAATCCACGCTTTCATCTGCTATATATTTCCTTAAAACCTCTAAATTATCTCCGTAAAAAAGTTGGTTATTCATTTGTATTTACAAAGTTTGATAAGTACATGAGCAAAATGCAAACACATTTTTATTTTTGTAACTCTTTAAAAAACAATTATCTGACACGAATGGAGCGACATCTCGCAAAGTGTCGGATAATTTTGCTCACTTATTAGGGCAAGCTATTCTAAAGTGATAATACTTCTTTGAAAATATGCTCTATCTTATCAATGATATTAGCTAAATCCTGTTCTGTCCAAGTAATACGAATACCAATAGAAATCAACCTACCCATAATAAGGTCAGACTGTGGAAGTTGGAGTGTGCGATAATCTTGGCGGCTACCCAATATCTCAATTGGTATTTTGGCGATTGTTTTCATCTCTTTGAGATGCTCCCAATTTCTAATGTAGTGATAGTTATTGTCATACCAATAATTGACCCCAATACCAGCTTTTGCTAATTCTCTGGCAGTTGCCCTTGCCAAATCTTCGGTAGGCATAAAGAAAGAAAGAAAGGTTGCTGAATCCCCTTCTGGGTCAGGTAAAAAGCGAAAAGATACTTCGGGATATTTACTGATAGCCTCTTTCAAAATTCTTTTATTCGCTTTTTTCTTCTCAAGAATATACTTAATCTTACGAAGTTGTGCTAAGCCTACAGCCGCGTGTAACTCACTAATACGATAATTAAATCCTAATACAGGATGATTTTCCATGCCACGATTATCTCCAATATGGTCATGCCCATGGTCAGAATACATATCTGCATTTTTGTAAAGTTGTTCATTATTAGTGATGATAGCTCCGCCTTCTCCCGCAGTAATGATTTTAAAAAAGTCGAAAGAATATGCGCCCATTATACCAAAAGTTCCTAACATTTGTCCTCTATAAGAAGCTCCTAATGCTTGGGCAGTATCTTCTATCAACATGATATTCTGTTCTTTGCACAAATTAATAATCTCGTCCATGCGAGCCATAGCTCCACACATCTGTACTAATACGACTGCTTTGGTTTTAGGTGTAATTGCGGCTCTAATACCTTCAGGGCTAAGACATAGCGTATCGTCTATTTCTGCAAATACAGGAATAGCTCCATTAAGTAATGCTCCTTCTACTGTTGCGATATAGGTAAACGGTGGAACGATAACCTCATCACCTGCGCCTATTCCGCAAGCCGCCATCATAGTAGCAACAGCCGTAGAACCACTTGATACGACATGAGCATATTTTACATTTACAAAGTCAGCTAACTCATGCTCAAACTCTTTAGCTTTCCAAATTCCTTTGCGCTGTTGGTCGTGATTATAGCGAAACATGATGCCTGTTTCTAACACGTCCATGACTTCTTTGCGTTCTTCTGCACCAAATAATTCTGAACCCGGCATATAAAAAAATAATAGTAAATAGTTATAAATTATTAGTTATGAGTTATAAATTAATACAAAATAAGTAATTATGAATTATTAGTTATGAATTATAAATTAATACAAAACATTAATAATCAATTATTTAATTGATAGCTATAATATAAATTAATTGTGCATAGTTACTTAAGTATATCGACTTTTATAAGCGTTCTTTGTATTGAAGTCCCTTTAGGGACGGCATATTGGTAGAAACTGGAAT
>JALOMS010000037.1 GCA_025455345.1 Thermoflexibacter sp.
CCGAAGGAAAAATCCCTTCGCAAGGACTCCACCATGTAATCTCCTTCTAACTTATCGTAATTGACCACTACCAAATAAAAATGCTTGTCGTCATAGAGCATACGCACCTCCGTCCGCACGTTTGCCATGCTGGTGTCCATGGGCAATACCATGTAGAAGTCCGTAGCAATTTCCGCCTTTTCCCAAGCAGGGTCATCTGCTATGCCGTCTATTTTAATTTCCGAACTTGCCCTATGGATATGGTACTGCTTGTGTTCGTTTTTTTTTTGAGCGCAAACGATGGTTGAAATCAGTAAAAAACAAATAAAAATAAGTGTTTTGACAAAAATAAATTTCATGATTTAAAAAAATGGTAGTGGAATTCTTTTCCTATCAATCAAATTTTGATAGATAATACATTGGTACAAATAGGGTTGGTATGATTTTTTGGATTCCCGCAAAGATAGGAAGATTCTTAATTCTTTAACTTTAAATCATAGATATTTCCAGAAAATTATAATAACCTTATGTATTAGATTTTTTAATCTCTTACTTTTGCAAAATTTCTTACAATCTCTGATTTTAAAAATATTATAATTAGCAAGCAAATGAAGATTTTGATTATTGGTGGTGGCAATATGGGCAAAACTTATGCAGATAGCTTTCTTGCCAATCATGCTATACAAAAAGATGACCTTTATATTTTAGAGCATTTTGAAGAAAAAGTCAATTATTTTAAGTCTATTGGTTTCAAAAATGTATTTTTCAAACCAGATGAATACATAAAGGAAATGGATTTGATTATACTGGCTATCAAACCCCAAGATACAAAAACCCTTTTCCCGAAGATTAGACCATATATTTCTGATAATCAAACTATTCTGAGTATTATGGCAGGTGTCAAAATAAGTACACTCAAGAAAGAACTCCCAAGCAAAAAGATAGTAAGAGCTATGCCTAATCTCCCTGCTCAAATCGGTATGGGTATGACAGGTTTTACTTCTGCGGACGAGGTAAGCAAGGAAGAAGTATTTAACATACAAAACTTACTCAATACCACAGGAAAATCCCTTTATTTTGACAATGAAAGCAAGTTGGACGCAGTTACTGCGATTTCAGGAAGCGGTCCTGCCTATGTTTTTTATTTTATGGATGCCATGATTAATACGGCTATTCAAATGGGATTTAGTAAGGCACAGGCAGAGTTGTTAGTAGAACAAACCTTCATGGGTGCTATACATCTGCTTAATATTCACAATATTAGCTGTAATGATTGGATAGCCAAAGTGGCTTCCAAAGGAGGAACTACGGAAGCGGCGTTGGTCAAGTTCGGAGAGGCAAACCTTGCTCAGCACATAGCCCAAGGATTGAAAGCGGCACTCCAAAGAGCAGAAGAATTGGGAAATTAAACATCGCATGATAATCACCCAAACTCCTAAATTTTCTTACTTTTGCAAACAAAAACCAATAAACACTCATTAAATAATGGAAGATTTACTGCAAAAGTTTGAAAATAAAAAACCTGAAATCGTATTCGAATGGCATGACTCTGAAACAGAAGCGGCTGGTTGGGTGGTGATTAACTCCTTAAGAGGAGGAGCGGCAGGAGGAGGTACGCGCATGAGATTGGGCTTAGACAGACGAGAGGTCGAGTCCTTGGCTAAGACAATGGAAATCAAGTTTACCGTTTCTGGTCCTGCAATAGGTGGTGCAAAATCAGGTATTAACTTTGACCCCAATGACCCCCGTAAAAAATCTGTGCTCAAACGCTGGTACAAAGCCGTTGTTCCTCTACTCAAAAACTATTATGGAACAGGTGGAGACCTCAATATAGACGAAATCGCAGAGGTTATCCCTATGACCGAAGAATATGGGCTTTGGCATCCTCAAGAGGGAATTGTCAATGGACATTTCCAACCTACTGATAGAGAGAAAATTAACAAATTGGGGCAACTTAGGCAAGGCGTTTCCAAAGTCATAGAAGATGCTAATTATACGCCTGCACTCTATAAAAAACTTACCGTTGCTGATATGATTACAGGCTATGGAGTAGCCCAAGCTGTCGCGCACTACTATGAACTTTGGGGTGGAAAATTAGAGGACAAAAGGGCGATTATCCAAGGCTGGGGGAATGTAGGAAGTTCGGCAGGCTTTTATTTAGCCAAAATGGGTGTAAAAGTGGTAGGGATTATAGATAGAGTAGGCGGTCTTATCAATGCCGAAGGCTATTCTTTTCAAGAAATTTCTCAATTGTTATTAGAAAAAGATGGAAATAGATTGGTTGCTCCCAATCTCACGCCCTTTGAGCAGATAAACGAACAAATATGGGATACGCCTGCTGAAATTTTTATACCTGCTGCCGCAAGCCGTTTGCTTGCTCGTAATCAAGTAGATAGGCTCATCAAGTCTGGCTTAGAAGTCATTGCTTGCGGGGCAAATGTACCTTTTGCTGACCCTGAAATCTTTATGGGGGCTACTGGTAAGTACGCAGACCAACATATTTCCTTGATTCCTGATTTCATTGCGAACTGCGGAATGGCTCGTGTTTTTGCTTATTTGATGGGAAGTGATGTAGAAGTTACAGACGGAGCTATTTTCGAGGATACTTCTATGACTATTCGCAAAGCACTTAGAAAAATTAAGTCAATGAATGATAATAAAACATTGATAGCACACCGAGCCTTTGAGATTGCACTCAAACAATTGGTTTGATAATCATTAAATTATATCTAAGAGGCTATTCTTCTAAAGGCATAGCCTCTTCTATGTACTGGCTAAATGTGGCTTTGGTTATGGATTTGGTATTAGAACTTGATGACTTGGGGAAGAAAAGTGTATAGGAAAAAAGTACGCTATCTTGGGTAGAAAATAGCAATAGAAGGAAAGTATTAATAAGTTTTTTTATAAAATTGCTCTGTGCGATTGTCATAGATGATATAATAAGAACCCGAAGGCAGGTGCGAGCAATCTATCTCGATACCACTCCCTTTGAGGACAGATTTGCGGTTTGCGTCTAAAATCTCATATTTCACCAACTTTGAAAAATAAATCGTAGTAGATACATTTTTAGGATAAAAATAGATTTTCTCCTTATCGGAAATAAATTCCAATTCATCGGAGTGATAATGTTTTTCTGGATTATCTACATATTTGATGCGATACTTGTTTAATCCAGTAGTATGATTAATCCTAACAGAATACGAACTAACGCCATTGCCTTGAGCAGGAATTATTTTCTCCGCCTGCCAAGTGCTATTTTTAAAACTTTCAATAAAATATTGCCCATTTTCGCTTTCCCCTTTGCCTTCCCAAGAGATATTTTCATCATCTATTTTTAACTTCCCAAAATGAAAATCTCCTCTCACCAAGAGTGCGTTAGGATTGATTATTTTGGGTTTGCACTTGGCTTGGTGAACGATTTTGATTTCTACTTTTTCTCCAATTTTCAAATTCATATTTGCCAAATCAAGCGTAATAATGGTAGAAGAAGGTACTTTTACTTGATTGTTATTCAAATAAATCGCAGAAATACAATAGTTATTGTTTCCATCGTGTGGATTTTGTATGTGAATATTGATGCCGTTATAAACCCCTGTTAGCTTTAGTTCTTCGGCAAATACTGTCAGTGATAACAAAAACAACACTCCCAACCAGCCGACCTTGATTAAATTCATAAAGTTTATGCTAAAATATTTTATCACAGATAATCATAGTCAAAGTTATTATTAGATAAATATAATGGAGGATAAAATTGTATAAATAGTACATATATTACATCTTTACTGTTCGTTTTATACCAACAATCAGAAGGATAATAAATCTGGTAATAAATTTATTTACTTTTGAATAATTATCTACCAAATCGACAAAAATAAATAATTTTGTAATTTAAAAAACACTTTTAATTTAATTTTAAAAATTATGCCATTGTTTAATTTTTCTAATAAAAATGCAATTATTACTGGGGCGGGTAGTGGAATAGGCAAAAATATAGCACTTGTCTTTGCCGAACAAGGAGCAAGTGTGTGTATCATAGATATAAACAAAGAAAACGCCCAAATAGTTGCAGATGAAATTAATGCCAAAGGAGGAAAGGCAATTGCCTTTGCTTGTAATGTCGGGAGCCAGTCAGAGGTGATAGGGACAGTCCTCCAAATCTATCAACAATGGGGGAAGATAGATATTTTGGTCAATAATGCGGGCATCGCACATATTGGGAACTTGGAAAACACCTCAGAAGCTGATTTTGACCGTATTTTTCAGGTCAATGTGAAAGGAATTTATAATATGCTTTATGCGGTTATTCCTTACATGAAAAGTCAGCAAAGTGGCGTAATTTTAAACATGGCATCTGTTGCCGCTTGGGTAGGTATTCCAGACCGTTTTGCGTATTCTATGAGCAAGGGAGCGGCAGTAAGTATGACTTTGTCAGTGGCGAAAGACTACCTATCTGCCAATATCCGTTGTAATAGCATTTCTCCTGCCAGAGTACATACGCCCTTTGTAGATGGCTTCATTAGTAAAAATTACGCAGGTAAGGAAAGTGAAATTTTTGAAAAATTATCAAAAACACAGCCAATTGGTCGCATGGCAAAGCCCGAGGAAATAGCCGCATTAGCCTTATACCTGTGTTCTGACGAGGCTGGGTTCATCACAGGTACGGATTACCCTATTGACGGAGGGTTTATCCATCTCAACAATTAATGATTGGCTTAAAACACACAATTATCTAAAAATCAATTATTTAATAAATATAATCTATCCAAATGAGTTCTTACATAGGCAGACACGCCCAGCTTTACGATATTTTTTATGGTGAGAAAAATTATCAGAAAGAAGCAGATTTCGTTCACACTATGATACAGACCTACGCCCAACCCAACCAAAGGAAGAATTTGCTTGAGTTGGCTTGCGGAACGGGAAATCATGCTTTTTGCTTAGCAAAATATGGTTATGAAATCACAGCCTTAGATTACTCCTCGGATATGATAAGTCGCACCAAAGAAAAAATGTCTGACTCTCAAGCTAACATACATTTTCAAGTGGCTGATATGCGCCAGCTTTCTGCTTTAGATTTTGGACAAACCTTTGATTTGGCTATTTGCTTGTTTGATTCTATTGGCTATGTACTTCATAATGAAGCCATTAACTCTGTATTTGATGGGGTCTATCGCCAACTTAACCCGTATGGCTTGTTTATTTTTGAGTTTTGGCATGCACCAGCCATGCTTAAAAGTTTTGACCCTGTACGAGTGAAAAGATGGAAATTAGATGATAGAGAGATACTGCGTATTTCAGAAACATCTTTGGACATTTCCAATAGCACAAGTACCGTGCTTTATACTATTTATGAGTTTTTTGCCAATCAAACTTTTTCCTTGTTGCAAGAATCCCAAAGAAATCGTTTTTTTCAATTACAAGAAATGATTTCTTTTGTAAAACAACATGATTTTGAAGTAGTTAAATATTTTGGAGGATATGATAATTTGCTTACCCAGATAGACGAGCAGACTTGGCATATTCTCATGATTCTTAAGAAAAATTAATTGAAAAATGTAATCTTATGATGACTTTAGAACACGTTGCGATTTGGACAAATCAATTAGAGGTATTGAAGGCTTATTATGAAAAATACTTTGGAGGTATCGCCAATCAAAAATATACCAATCCTGTAAAACAGTTTGAAAGCTATTTCCTGACTTTTGATTCGGGGGCAAGATTGGAATTGATGCAAATGATACATATTCCTAATAATCAAAATGATACAGTGCATAAGCAACACTTGGGTATCATTCATATTGCATTTGGGGTACCAACTATGGCAGAGGTGGATGCAAAGGCGGAAGAACTACATCTTGCAGGATTTCCTATTCTAAGCGGTCCCCGTAAGACTGGTGATGGCTATTATGAGTTCGAAACGCTCGACCCTGACAATAATCGCTTAGAAGTAACAACCATATTTTCCGCATAAAATATCATTTCCTTGAAAATTACCAAATGGAATGATTGCCAGAAATATGGGCAAGAATGATTTATAGTAAGCAATTAAGCACTTTTATTGAGGATTGGTTTGCCGATTTAAGTTATGAAAAAGTGAGTAGGTTATTATTCTCAAGCTACTGGTACAGAAATACTTAGTTAATCAGGGGTGCAGTTATATTTAGAACGGAAAGCTGAATTTATTGGCAAGTCATTGAATACAATAGTAAAACATCAGTTTGAAATTATCAACTATGGGTTAAGAAAATCCGTAAATAAAACCATTAGTAGTGGAAAGACTTTTCTGAAGACTTTATTGTTCTGCCCCCACTTCTTGTCGGGGCTTTTTTTATATTAGCCTCCTATCTTTTCCCTCCTCCTCCTCATTTTTTTTTAAATTAATTTTTTTCTCTATTTTTGAAGCTAATTTTACACAAACCCAAATCAATAAACATCCATGGAGTGGTTAAATACCCTATTAGCTTGGCTCATGAAACGCCGATTCAGCCAAATCGAACGCTTTATGCTCCGTCCACATGAAGTCCAAGAAGAATTGTTTAAAGAGTTAATTACCAGTGCTAAAAATACAGAATGGGGAAAAAAATATGGCTACAAAGACATTGCCCACCCCCTTCACTTCAAGGAAAGAGTCCCTGTGTCCTCGTATGAGCAGTTGTATCCGTACATTGAGCGCATGATGAAGGGCGAGCAGAATGTGCTTTGGGCATCAGAAATCAAGTGTTTTTCCAAGTCTTCTGGCACGACCAATGCCCGCAGTAAGTTTATCCCTGTTTCGGAGGACTCTTTGGAAGAGTGTCATTACAAGGGTGGAAAGGATTTGCTTTGCCTGTATGTGAATAACTATCCTGATACCAAGATTTTCCAAGGGAAAAACTTAGGCATTGGCGGGAGCTACCAACAGAATCCCCTCAACGCTCAGACCTATTATGGCGATATTTCTGCGCTGATAATGAAAAACTTACCTATTTGGGCAGAATTCCTCCGAACTCCCAGTTTGGACATCGCACTCATGGACAAGTGGGAAGAAAAAATAGAAAAAATAGCACAAACGACAATTTACGAAAATGTAACCGCTTTTTCGGGCGTACCTACTTGGACAATAGTGATTCTGCAACGCATCTTGGAAATCACAGGCAAGTCCAATATTTGTGAGGTTTGGGAAAATGTAGAAGCATTTTTTCATGGTGCAGTAGCTTTTGCGCCTTACAAGCCGCTTTTCAAGGGGCTAATTCCTTCCGAGCAGATGAACTACATGGAAACTTACAATGCTTCTGAGGGCTTTTTTGGGATTCAAGACCAAAAGAACTCTGATGAGCTACTGCTGATGTTGGACTATGGGGTTTATTACGAGTTCATTCCCATAGAGGAGTTCGAAAAAGATTACCCCAAAACCATAGGGTTGGAACAGGTAGAAATCGGGAAAAATTACGCCATGGTGATTTCTACCAATGCAGGGCTTTGGCGTTATAAAATTGGTGATACAGTGCGCTTTACTTCTCTGTCGCCTTTCCGTATCAAGATTACGGGGCGTACCAAGCACTTCATCAATGCTTTCGGCGAGGAGGTTGTCATAGAAAATGCCGACACAGCCATAGAGCAAGCCTGTCTTCAGACCAATGCCACGGTCAATGACTATACTGCCGCTCCTATTTTCTTAGAATTAGGGAACAAAGGGGGACACGAGTGGATTATTGAGTTTGAGCAAGTTCCACGTAACTTAGATACTTTTGTACATACCTTGGACAGTACCTTGCGGCAAGTCAATTCGGATTACGATGCCAAGCGGTACATGGATATTGCCTTAGTCATGCCTACGGTACATGCCGTTCCCAAGGGGACTTTCTATGATTGGATGAAAAAAAGAGGCAAGTTAGGAGGACAGAACAAAGTTCCAAGACTCTCTAATTCAAGGGAATACGTAGAAGATATACTCCAAGATATAAAGAAGTTGAATGGATAGTCATTGTTTCATTATTTGATGGCAAAAGTTTATTCATGCCCTAATATCCATGTTTTATGGACAAAACTGTCTATTTCTTTGGCTAAGTTTACTTTAGGATTTATAAATTGCTGATTAGCACGTCCATTAAGAGATACATAAGACTCTACAAATACGATAGGGTCTCGAAATCCCTTTTCTATGTATTTATCTCTCAAAAAATGAGCGAATTGCAGTATCATATCTGGCTGTGTACTCATCATTTTTTCCTGAAGAGGGCTGAGGTATAGCCCGTTATTTATCACCTCACTTAGCCCTGTGTTTGCATCTTTGACAGTAAAAAACGTAGCACCTGTTTTTTCCATGAGCATGACACGCCACGAAAAGCGATAACCTTCTTCCGTCCAAAAAAGAGAGTCAGGATAATACAGATAACGCATAGGGAGCAAACATTGAATACTGAAATAAAAAATAAAAACAGAAAGAGATATTTTTTTAATAATTTGATTTTTAAATACTTGCAATTTTTCTTTAGAATTATTATGCTGTTTTTCAAACGAGAAGAATACTAAAGTATTAACTACCATCATAAGCGGGAACATACCAATTTGGGGGAATAGAATTGCAGTAAGCCCATGAAAAAGCAGGACAAAAATATATGCCACAGGGCGAGTCTTGCCCCACCAAAGTAAAAACCCAATACTTATGTCAAACAACATTCCCCCCCAAGAAAAGAGGTAAGCAGTCACTGGAAACAGAAGAAAATAGCCAATAAAGGGCAAGTCTGTCTTGGTGGATAGCCAGATTTTCAGAGGTAAAGCGGCAAGTAGCCAATCCGAATTAATTTTTGCTACTCCCGCAAAGAAATATGTGATTAATAACTGTAACCTAATCGTTATCAAGTAAATATTAGAAATTTTCTCTTGATAGATTCGTTTATCTATCCATGCATCTACTGATAAATAGGCATGAGCAGGAAGAAAAATCAAAAGAAAACTCAACAAACTTACTAAGTAATAGTGATTGAGGTAGTTGGTCTTGTCTATGAGTTCGAGGTAGGTAAAAGAAAGAAAAAAGATAATAGTAGCAAGTCTGTACAATAAGCCCAAAGCGACGAATAAGGCGGCAACACCCATCACAAAAAATAAAATGTATATTCCCTCTCCTTTGATAGGCTTGACCCATTCGAAACCGTAATAGGAAAAATGAAAAATGGGCTTGATGTAAAGTTCTTCTATCCAACCTTTTAGCCAAAAACGCAAGGTACTCAATAACATTAATGTACCAAAACACAAGCGGAAAATAGCCAAAGGTAGTGCGCTTACCTGCTTAAAAAACATAGTATATACTGATTACTAAACCTGCCCCAAAGGTAATGACAAACTGCAAGGTGCTGATAGCCATTTGTTTGAGATAGGGGTCAAGCGAGGCAGGAGATTCATATACTTTGACGGCTCGCGCATTGATTAGAAATAAAGGCAAAGTAATAAGAAAAAGCCACTGATAGAGATGATGATAGTTAAGAAGGGTATAAACTACACTACAAGAAAAACCTATTAGTAAAAGAGTCCAATGGTAAAAAACGGCATTGTTTCGTCCAAGTCGCACAGGAATAGACAATTTCCCTGCTTTTTTGTCCGAGTCTATGTCCCTGATATTGTTAATGTTTAATACTGCCACAGCAAAAAGCCCACAACTTGTGGCAGGCAACAAAATTAGGTAGTCAAAATTTTGGGTATATAAGAAATATGTACCTGCTACGCCTACCCATCCAAAAAATATCAATACGGAAATATCTCCTAAGCCAGCATAACCATAAGGTTTCTTTCCTGCGGTGTAGGTAATTGCGGCAATGATAGAGGCAATACCCAACCCCAAAAAAGTAAGAAATAGAGTCATACTGCTCGACAGAGCTACCCAAATCAGGCTCAGACCACTGACTAACGCCAGCCCAACAAAGACGTAAATGGCTTTTTTCATGGCAGAAGCAGAGATTTTTCCTGACTGTACGGCGCGCTTAGGTCCCATTCGCCCCGCATTGTCTGCTCCATGAATAGAGTCCCCATAATCATTCGCTAAGTTGGACAAAATCTGTAAAAAAACAGTTGTCAATACAGCAAGAATAAAAATCGGAGTATCAAAACTGCCACTTGCCGCAGACAAAAAACTTCCCATAAAGATACAAGAAAGGGACAGAGGCAATGTACGAAGGCGAAAAGCACCAAGCCAAACTTTGAAATTCATAATTTTAAGGTATTTTCTTTTGAAAGACCAAAGATAAACATTGTTTAGGAAATTTGGTCTCCATACATAAAACTTATCGTGTCGTCCTCAGCATCAGTCTTATACCCAAATCGGTGTTTGAGCTTACTATCAACCACATTTTGATTGAGAAACTGATTAATTTCATCAATGCTATGACTGCGCTCTATTTCTCCAAAAGCATTGATTCTGACATAAAAACCCTTCAGCAGAGGATGAGCTTTGACCTCTTCTGACAATAGGGGATTGTCTTTGGCTAATTTTTGTTTTTTCTTTCCCATACCTAATAAATTTTTATTGTTAGATTCATTTTTTATATAATACATTTGTGCTGTCTTTTATCACATTACTAATTTAGAAAAAAAATATAAAACAAACTTTACTCCTTCAAAAACATGGTAGCAAGGCACAAAACAAAGAAAAGGAATTCCGATTTCTTTGGGATTCAACTTAACAAATGGGCTTTGGCTTTACTATTTGGCATATTTTTATTCTTGGTTTACGAGGGAAACCTGTTAAAAGATGTGTTACAGGTGAGCAAGCAAATACTCTTGGAGGAACTTGGCATAAAAGAGCAGAAAGATAAAAAACGAGATGAAAAGCAAAAAGATAAAGAAAAGCAAGAAGACGATTCTCCTATCAGAGAGGATAATGACCAGATAAATGTAACTTATGACCCTTCGCGCTTTAATCCCAATCAAATCAAAGATTTAGAGTTTCCTTCATCTCTTGTTTCGTGTCAGTTGATAAGACATACACATTATTCGCTTTGCTATTCGGAAAAGTACGAACAAGCCCTTTGGGTAGCTTATATTCTGACTTATAATGAGTTATTCAAAGATGCAGACAGAAGTGATGACAGTTTTGTTCCTGACGAAAAAGTAAGTACCAAGACTGCGCTCCCCAATGATTATTCTGCTTCGGGGTATGATAGAGGGCATCTTGCTCCTGCGGCAGATTTTTCTTTCTCCGAAAGTGCCTTGGCAGAAACCTTTTATATGAGCAACATTAGCCCTCAAGTTCCTGATTTTAATAGAGGAATTTGGAACGAACTGGAGCAAAAAGTACGCTTTTGGGTAAAAAAGGAAAAAAGTTTATACATTGTTACAGGGGGAGTCCTTTATAACAACAATCAACTCAAAAAAATAGGCAGACGTACTAAAATCAGCGTCCCCACTCACTTTTACAAGATAATAGTAGATTTGCAACTCCCTGAAATCAAAGCAATTGCCTTTCTTATGGAAAATCAAGCCTCAGAAAAATCCTTACAAAGCTATGTAGTAAGTATAGATGAAATAGAAAACCTCACAGGCTTGGATTTTTTTCCAAAACTGCCTGATGAGTTAGAAAAACCCTTAGAAGCCAGCATTAGCATAGGCAAATGGTTCAAAACAAGGCGTTAGCCAATGCTAATATGTCCCCTTAAATTTATGGTCAGTTCGCTTCTTATTAGGTCTTTTCAGGGGGATTTGTAAGCCATTGGTCTGTTCTAACCAATCAAAAACTTCTTTCTGCAAGTGCTGGGCTATCTCTTGGTGTTGTGGACTACGAATGAGGTTATTGAGTTCTTGGGGGTCTGCCTCCAAATCATACAACTCATTGATGTCCCAGAGTCCATGATAAAAAACATATTTATACTTACTCGTCCTAATGCCAAACATGGTAGGTGTTTGCGGAAAATCGTGTTCCCAATAGTATTCGTAAAAAATTTTGTCTTTCCATTGAGTTTCCTTTTGCATCAAAATAGGAAGAAAAGACTTCCCACGCATCTGGGGTGGGGGCTGTAAACCTGCGGCATCCAAAAATGTACTTGGAAAATCAATGTTCTGCACTACTTGCTTCATTTTCGTACCCGCCTTGATAATTTCTGGGCAACGCACCAAAAGTGGAATACGCATGGACTCCTCATACATACTTCTTTTGTCTATAAACCCGTGTTCACCAAAATAAAAACCATTGTCGCTCGCATAGACCACCATGGTCGACTCTGCTAACCCATTCTCATCTAAGTAGTTCAGTAATCTTCCTATGCTTGCGTCCATGCTATACAATGTTTCACAATAACGCCAAAAAATCGTATCCATACTCATCGTTCCATGATAAGCATAATCCATTCCATGCCAGCTATATCGCTGATTTCTAACCCACTGTGGCATATCTTGTTGGTTTACACCATTTTGCAAGGGGGCTTGCGGGTGAGATAAAAAGCGCGTAGAGGGATAGGGAATAGGCTTACCGTGATACTTATATAAGTCTTTTTGGGCTGGGCGAAAATCTTGATGCACAGACTTATGAGAAATATAGGCAAAGAAAGGCTTATTTTTATCTCTATTTTTGATAAAATCCAAAGCAAAGTCTGTTAGGATTTCAGAAGTATAAGATTGATTTTCAAATTTTTGGCTTTTACCATTGATATTCAGCGTAGGATTATAATAAGTCCCTTGTCCTCGGAAACTTACCCAAGTATCAAATCCCTTTCGCGGCATATCATTTTCATCTCCCATGTGCCACTTCCCAAATAGCCCTGTCTGATAACCTGCTTTTTGCAAATACTGTGGAAAATATATCAAATTTTGTGGTTCAGGAGAAAAATTATCCACGACTGTATGCTCATGTGCGTACATTCCTGTCAGGATAGTTGCTCGGCTTGGCGAACACAGTGAAGTAGTTACAAAAGCATTTTGGCAATGCGCCCCTTCTCTTGCCAATCGGTCGAGATGAGGCGTTTCCAACCAAGGCACTTTATTGGTAAAACCCATAAAGTCATAGCGGTGGTCATCAGAAAATATAAAAATAATATTTCTTGGTTTGGCATTAGGTATTTTGGGCAAAGAGAAATCTTGCTTGCTCTGCTTCTGCGCCATACTTACGAAAGAAAAAAATAAAAATAGGAATATCAAAAAATACTTCATTTTCATATATTTACATTGATTTAGAAATCAGTAATATTTTAAGCATCCTAATTTTAAACTTTTTTAGAAATATAATGAACATTTCAGAAAAATTTTTCTTGCTTGCTTTTGATACCCATAAATTGACTTTCAATAATTGGTATTACAATCTAAGGTATGATTATGGGCTTTGCGGCGCATTGGTATTTGACTTAATTTTGTCAAAGAGATTGATAGCCAAAGAAGAAGGTGAATTTGAGGAAGACAAAAATGTTATTATTGAAAAACAGTGGGTTACAGACTTACTGTCTAAAATAGAACGTCAAAAATTATTTTCTTTGTACTTTGGCAAAAAACAAAATAAAAACCTCAAAAATTGGCTTAAAGTTATTAAAATCAAGGTTAATACAATAAAGCAAAATATCAAAGTCGACCTCAAACACAGAGAAATCATAGGAGAAATTCATACCAAAGTCATGGGAATCAAGCTCTTTAGTCGTTCTTACCTAATTAAGTCTCAGGTACTCCAAGAGTTGAAAAATCACTTAGAAAAGGTTATTTTAGAGCAAAATGTGTCAGATATTCAAGCCTTAGTCCTGTTGCGCCTTATCAAAGGGGCAAAAGTTACAGAATTTGTTTTCGCACACAAGCCCCCGCCCGAAAGGAAAGAATTAGAGGTCAAACTCACCCAATTATTTGAAAATGATGAAGTGATTGCCTTGCTTAAAAGATTGATTGCAGAGGAAAAATCAGGACAAATGGAAGATATGAGTGAAGCCTTAGACATACTCGCAGACGCTATTGCGTCCATAGGAGAAGCAGTGGACGGAGTTGGTGATGGAGGAAGCGATGGTGGTGGAGATGGTGGCGGTGGAGATGGCGGAGATTAGAGCCAATTAGTTTAAGTCGCTACGGCGGTTATTTTTGCACAATTACTTAATTGTGTAAATTAAATCAACAATATAGGATACCTTTAGAGACTGCAAGTATTTGATAATGAAGCAAGTACACTAAAGCGTATTTCACAATAAAAAATGCTCATATACATAAAAATCTGTTATAAGGCTGAAATTGAGAAAGTGATTAGGTTTCTACTGAAATAGTCTTAATCGTAAGCCATTCATCATTAGGGAGGCGCATGACTACATAGATATGAATTTCTATTTCCCCATATCTATAAGTGCTTACATCTGTTACTTGTTCTTGGAGTAGGTTTTGCAAGTTTTGATATTTTTTTGCT
>JALOMS010000532.1 GCA_025455345.1 Thermoflexibacter sp.
TTAGAAGGAAATCGCTATAAAGGAATTATTCCTAAAAATGCATTTGACGGAGAGATAGGCGTAGAATATTACATAGAAGCCATAGATAGAGTAGGCAATGTAGCCCAAAGCCCAAGAAACGGCAGACAAAACCCCCAATTGGCGCATATTAGATATAACAATCAAAATATCCCAGAACTCATTTTTGGCGAAAGTGTAGAAAATTATCAAATCGTAGCTGTCCCTTTAGACCTAAACGATAAAAATGCAAAAAATGTATTTGAAGATGACTTAGAAACATACAACGACCAGCAATGGCGTTTGTTACACTATAATAATGGAGAACTTTTTGAGATAAATAATCAAGAAAGACCATTAGAACAAATAGAACCCGGCAAAGGTTATTGGTTGATTATCAAGGATAAACCGATTAATAATATAGATGTAGGCGAAGGGACTACGGTCAAGGTCAGTTCAGCCAATCCATTTTCTATTAACCTTGTTCCTGGGTGGAATCAAATAGGAAATCCTTATAATTACAACCTTTCTTGGAGGGATATTCTTTCTGCAAACACTACTTCAGGAAGTGTTGGCAATTTGAAAGTTTATGAAGAAAGTTTTAAAAATACAGATGTCTTAAAAAGATATAGAGGCGGATTTGTATTTGCCGCCAGTGGTGGTACATTGCGAATCCCGACCTTAAAAAATCGCTCAATTAATGGAGGAAGAGTAGAAGAATACCAAGAAGAAAAATTGGAAAACCCTATTTCTAATCCTATTTGGGAAGTACGCCTCAAAGCAAGTGCTGGTAAAGTCATTAATCAAATGGCAGGATTTGGCATGAACCCACAAGCAGAAACACTCAAAGACCAATTTGACGATATGACTCTCCCAAGAATAGGAAAATATATAGAGGTAAACTTTAATAGAACAGCTTATTTTTATCCTAAATTCTCAAAGGACATCGTGCCTACGGAAAATAATTTTGTATGGGAATTTACCGTAGAGTCCAATGAAAACGAAAAAATAACCAAACTATCTTGGGATAATTCTTATTTTGGCTCTGATAGACAGTTGATATTGTTAGACCAAGAATTACAAAGATTTGTCAATATGAATAGTGTAAACGAATACCTATTTGCCCGAACTAAAGATAAATACAAGTTCAAAGTATTTTTTGGAGATGATAAATACATAGCTGAAAACTTGCAAGCCAGCAAAGTAGTCTTAGACAACTATCCCAATCCTTTTAGCAATTATACCACATTGAACTTCTCTCTACCCATAGATTTAGCACATAGCCATGTGAGTCTAAAGATTTATAACTCTCTGGGACAGGAAGTTACAACCTTAGCAGATAAGACCTTTGTAGGAGGTTTCCATCATTTGACTTGGGAAGGTCGCGATACACAAAACAATGCACTCCCCAAAGGTTTGTATATAGTTAGATTACAAATTACAAATACAGACAAAAGAATCAGCGAGGTGCTTCATCGCAATATTCTCATAGAATAACACCTCTCTTTCCTAATAAAAAGCCCAAATCCTATCCAAGGGAGTGGGCTTTTTTTGCTTATACAAAAACTTTCCAAACTTTGTTTGCTAAAACAAGGATTAAAGATTAATTTTACAAATCTGATTTTATAAAAATTAATCTACTATTCAACCATTTAAAAATTAACTACATAAATAAAAAGAAATGGCTTGTGGCTCATGTGGGTGCGGTTCGGGCGGTTGTGGCACGCGCACCAAAACTATAGATACTATTGGCTCTAAAATAAAGGGCTGTCGCAATAATGGAACTTGTGGGACTTCTGGCTGTAATAAATTGAATGTATTTGACTGGCTTGGCAATATGGAGCTTCCCTCTCACCAACGTTTTAATACCGTAGAGGTACGTTTTAAGGGGGGTCGCAAAGAATATTTCCGAAACAACGACCAGTTAGACCTCGAAATTGGCGACGCAGTCATTGTAGATGTTCCCAACGGGTATCATTTGGGGCATATCTCTCTTAGAGGAGAGTTGGTAAGATTACAGATTCTTAAAAAGAAAATTCCGAATGAAGAAATTCGCGATATTTATCGCAAGGCTTCTGCGCGCGATTTAGAAAAATATGCAGAAGTACAAGCCAAAGAAATGCTTACCATGTACCGAACTCGTGAGATTATTCAAGAAATGCAAATTCAAATGAAACTTTCTGATGTAGAATATCAGGCAGATAATACAAAAGCAACTTTTTACTACTCGGCAGACGATAGGGTAGATTTTAGAGAGTTGATTAAGATTCTGGCTGGAGAGTTCAAAATTCGCATAGAAATGCGCCAAATTAGCTTGCGCCAAGAAGCAAGTCGCTTAGGCGGTATAGGAGTCTGTGGACGCGAGCTGTGCTGTTCTACTTGGCTTACAGAATTCAAAAGCGTTTCTACTGCCGCCGCTCGCTATCAAAATCTCTCATTGAACCCCAGCAAGTTATCTGGTCAATGCGGCAGACTCAAATGCTGTCTAAACTACGAATTAGAAACTTATCTGGATGCATTGGTGGACATTCCTAAAGTAGAAAAGCCTTTGATGACTGCCCAAGGAGAAGCCCAATTGCAGAAAACAGATATTTTTAAGAAAATAATGTGGTTTAGCTACGATACAGAAAGCACTTGGTATCCTATTCCCACAGAAAGAGTAAAAGAAATCATTACTATTAATGAAAAAGGAGGCGTTGTAGAGAGTTTGGCAGATGCTATCCCTCCACAGCCCGCTAATAAGCCAAAAGACATGGATTTCCAACAAAATCTCGAATTAGAAAATCCAGAAAAATTGGTGAGTAGAGATAAGAGAAAGAAGCCTAATAAGCGCAAAAAAAGAAGACCTGAACAGCCAAGTAGCAATAAAGAAAATAATAAAAAATAACCTTGTATTCTTGGAATAGGTCTTAATCACAATAAATAGGGAAAAACAAGCAATATTACAAAGCCCACCAAGCCATAGCTTCGGTGGGCTTTTAGCTCATAATGAATAGCTTAATCACAAAATTACTCTGCTTGCATAATATTTTTTGCCAAAAACTTTACAATCACAAAATTCATTCATAATTTCGCAAGGACTTAACCAATAAACAAACATAAATAAACAAAATAGTTCAATAAGCAATTAACTCTTTAACCATATTTTAATTTACACGCATGAAAATATTAGTTTGTATAAGCCATGTTCCTGATACTAATGCCAAGATTCCATTCAAAGATGGAAAGCCTGATTTGGCAGGTTTGAGTTTTGTGATAGCTCCTTATGATGATTTCGCTTTGGCAAGAGCAGTAGAGTTGCGTGATGAGACCAAAGGCAAGCTCACCGTACTTTGTGTAGGAAAAAATGACACAGAACCCACTATCCGCAAGGCTTTGGCAATAGGAGCAGATGATGCGATACGCATAGATGCCGAACCCGCAGATGCCTTGTTTGTAGCAACCCAAATCGCAGAAGTAGTTAAGCAAAATCAATATGACATGATTTTAATGGGCAGAGAATCAAGCGATTACAATGGAGGGCAAGTACACGGAATGGTAGCGGCAATGCTTGACCTGCCTTGCGTCGTGCCATGTATGAAATTGGTCTTGAATGGTAACGTAGCAACAATAGATAGAGAAATCGAGGGCGGAAAAGAAACCATAGAACTTGCTACTCCTTTTGTAGCAGGTTGCCAAGAGCCAATTGCAGAATGGAAAATTCCTAACATGAGAGGTATTATGACTGCTAAAACAAAGCCTCTACAAGTTCTTCCACCTTTGGGTATAAGCCTTTCTACGCAAATAGCAAACTATGAAGTTCCTGCTCCGCGTAGCAACTGCAAAATGATAGATGCCAATGAGATAGAAAAATTGGTAGATTTACTAAAAAATGAAGCAAAAGTAATTTAAACACGAAACTTTTAACCATTAAAATAGACAATGAACGTTTTAGTATATATAGAATCAGAAAATGGAGTGGCTAAAAAATCTTCTTTAGA
>JALOMS010000533.1 GCA_025455345.1 Thermoflexibacter sp.
TAGAAGGTATTAGTTTCGTCCCTATGGGACTTCATAATTAAGTGTTATTTATCTTTTTACAAAACTGTCGCCTCTACGAGGCTAAATAAAGAACGCTTAGAAAAGTTCAATTACTTAAGTAAGTGAGCAAATTAAATCAACACTGTAAAATACCCTTCAGGGTGTATAAGTATTTGATAATGACCTAAACACGCTAAAGCGTATTTTACAATAAAAATGCACAATTACTTATATAGCAAAACTGATAATTTTATTTAAGAACCTCTAAAATATTTAAAAGTTTTAAAACGTTTTTTGCTTTGTCTATAATCCTCAAATACCAAGTTGCCTAAACCTTCCAAAGAGCTAAAATAGGCATTCCCACCATTTACTTGGGTAAATTCACGAACAAATTGTTGCAAATAGGGGTCAGAAGCTATCATAAAGGTCGTAATAGGTACTTTTAATCGCTTACATTGTGCGGCAAGATTAAGAGTTTTGTTAAGAATCTTGCTATCCAAGCCAAAGCTATTCTTATAATAGCGCAATCCTTCTTTGAGGCAGGTAGGTTTGCCATCTGTAATCATAAAAATCTGTTTATTAGCATTTTTCCTACGTCTTAGCAAGTCCATAGCTAATTCCAATCCTGCTACGGTATTGGTGTGATAGGGTCCTACTTGCAGGTAGGGAAGGTCTTTGATTTCTATTTGCCATGCGTCATTACCAAAAACAATGATATCGAGGGTATCTTTTTTATAACGCGTCGTAATAAGCTCCGCCAAAGCCATAGCTACTTTTTTGGCAGGAGTTATGCGGTCTTCGCCATAGAGAATCATAGAGTGCGAAATATCTATCATCAGTACCGTAGAAGTTTGGGTTTTGTAGTCTTTTTCCATAATCTGGAGGTCATCTTCGGTAAGCATAAAATCGCTTACGCCATGATTGATTTGAGCATTTTTGATAGACTCAGTCATGGAAATTTGGTCAAGATCGTCCCCAAAACGATAAGAACGCATATCTGCATTAGGTTCATCACCTGTTCCTGAATTGGTGGTATTGTGTTTGCCTTGTTTTCCTCTTTTTAATTTCCCAAAGATTTCTTCTAAGGCACTTTTCCTAATTGTTTGTTCGGTTTTGGCAGTAATTTCTATTTCTCCTTGTTCGGAGTTTTCTTCTATATATCCTTTGTCTTTGAGGTCTTCGTAGAAATCACCTATTCCATATTGCTCATTAGTTAGCCCATAGCGGCGGTCAAGTTCTGTTAAGATACGCATCGCTTCTGCGGCATCTCCTGCTGTCATATTGAGGAGTTGCATAAAAATTTTTAAAAGGCTATCAAAAGTAGCTTGAGCGTTGTTTTTGGGTGGCTCATAATCGGAAAATCTGTAACCAAGCATATATAGATAATTTTAGGTCTTATGGACAAATATAACAATACTGAAACAATAAAGGTTTAGATGAAATTCCCTAAAAATAAAGTATTCTATGGGACATAGCAAATACGCCAATTTTTTAAAAATGTATCAATCAAAAATTACTTATTTATTGGTATAACTTATTCTATAAATTACATTGGCTTGGTCATCTGAAATCAGAATAGACCCGTCAGCGAGAGGTTGTATATCTGCGGGTCTTCCCCAATTGTCCTGTCCCTCTAACCACCCCTCTGCAAAAGTTGTATAATCTACGACTTTATCTTTGTCCACCTTCGCAAAAGCAACCTTATAACCAGCTTTGGAAGAACGATTCCAAGAGCCATGTAAGGCAATGAAAATTCCATTTTTATAGCTGTCGGGGAACTGTGAGCCTGTATAAAATCGCATCCCTATTGCCGCCACATGCGCTCCTAATTTTTGGGAGGGTTTCTCAAATTGTTCACAGACATTTTTATTACCAAACTCAGGGTCAGGAGAGTCTCCTTGATGACAGTAAGGGAATCCAAAATGTAAGCCTGCTTTGTAGGCGCGATTGAGTTCGTCTGAAGGGAGGTCGTCCCCAAGCATATCTCTGCCATTATCTGTAAACCAAAGTTCTTGCGTTTCAGGGTGAAAATCAAACCCCACACTATTACGAACCCCATGAGCAAATACCTCCAATCCACTTCCATCAATATTCATACGAGCGATAGAAGCATAAATTTTGTTGTCTTTTTCACATACGTTACAAGGTGCGCCTACGGGTACGTACAATTTGTCATCAGGTCCAAATGCAATAAACTTCCAACCATGATGCCTGTCTGTGGGGAGTTTGTCATTGATAACCACAGGTTTAGGAGGGTTAGACAAATTCTGCTCGATATTATCAAATCTCAATATACGATTTACTTCTGCTACATACAAGTTCCCATTTTTGAAAGCAACACCACACGGCATATTCAATCCAGAAGCAATCACTTTCACTTCATCTGCTTTAAAATCATTATTTTTATCTACTACTGCATATACTTTATCACCACTGCGATTCCCAACAAACACAGTTCCTTGAGTACCTATCGCCATAGAACGAGCATTGTTTACTTCTGCATACACACTTATTGCAAAACCTTTAGGAAGTTTGATTTTGTTCAGGGGGTACTTGCCATCAATCGTAGATACTGGCGTAGTAGCATCTGACAACTCGGTTTGACTGCCACTACAAGCAAATAAAATAAATACAGCAAAAAACTTAATCAATAGTTGCATAGATAATAAGATTTGGTAATAATAAAATGAAATAGTATTGTTAAAATTAGATAGCCCTAATTCCTTTGATTTCAGGGACTTCATTTTTTATCGTTTGTTCCACACCAGCTTTTAATGTCATCATAGACATAGGGCAAGACCCACAAGCACCCAATAATTCTAACTGCACTATCATCTCGTCTGTAATATCTAAAAGTTTGACATCTCCGCCGTCAGCCTCCAAATAAGGTCTAATATGATTAAGCGCATTTTCTACCTTTTGTATTAAATCATTTTTCATAATCTTCAAAAGAAATTTGTGTTTTGCAAATATAGGAATTCAAATCAACATCTTATAGCTATAACACAGATGATGCATATTTTGATTTATCAATGTTAAGTAAATTTTTAGAAAAATATAATACGATAAGAGCTTTAGGCAAAAATTATCTATAATTTTGTATTTTTACTTTCTGATTTTTAAGTCAAAACAATTAAGGCTGATGCCATTTTACGAATATGAGCAAAGAAGAAAAGTTAGTGCCTATACCTGCTAATATACAAATAGAAGAATTTAAAAACGCTCTCACTATCAAATACAAATGGAATAAAGTGATGGGTTATACCCTTATAGGCTTTTCCTGCTTTTGGAATAGCATTTTGTATTTTGTTTTTATTAGTAATATGATAGAAGCAGAGATGCCTCTTTTTGTATTACTTTTTACCTTGCCATTTGTAGGGTTAGGCTTGTTTATACTATACTTTGGCATAGCTAATATTCTGAATACTACTACCATAGAAGTAGGTTTTGATAACCTAACCGTAAAGCATGCTCCCATGCCTTGGCGTGGTAATAGAGATGTGTTTAAGCATGACATCAAACAGCTTTATGTGAAACAACATATCCACAGAGGTAAAAATGGAGTGTCTTACTCTTATAGCATCAATATGATAGATAGAGATAATAAGGACATTAAATTGGTAGATACGCTTGCAAATCCCGAAGAAGGTAAGTTTATTGAGCAAAAAATAGAATCTTTCTTAAAAATCAAAGATACGCGAGTCAGTGGCGAATACTAATTTTTTCTTACCAATTTTATTTTTTTGATTTGACTCATGATTCCAAGCACCCAAGCGAAATATTCATAAAGAAATCCTTCAAGACATGGACACAATTGCACAGTATAGAGATATTATTAAGAAGAGTAGAGATATTTTTGAAAAAAAAACAAGAGATTATGGTACATCTTGGCGAATCTTGCGCCTCCCTTCTCTTACAGACCAAATATACATCAAAGCAAAACGCATTCGCTCTATCCAAGAAAAAGGC
>JALOMS010000534.1 GCA_025455345.1 Thermoflexibacter sp.
GCTTCCCAAGCCGCAGTAGGGCAAGAAAATGACCGCTTTATTCGTTTTGCCAACACCAATCTTCTAAGCTATGGTATTGGTTATGAGTTTAATAACCTCAATGATTTTTTTAGACCGCAAAAGGGCTGGTTGATAAAAATAGAACTTGGCACAGGCAACAAGAGGATAACGCCAAGGCTGGGACGCAACCAGACCAGTGATACTATTTTTAATACTATCCCCTTGAATAGCACCCAATGGACAGTTTCTCTTACTGTACAAAAATTTTTCAAACTTGGGCAAAACGGCACATTTCTATTAAAGGGCATAGGAGCAGGAATAATAAACAATCAGCTCTTTATGAATGAGTTATATCGTCTTGGAGGACTTAATTCTGTTCGTGGATTCAATCAAAATTCTTTTTATGCTTCTCGTTATGTACTTAGCACAGCAGAAATTCGGCTTTATTTCGAGGAAACTTCCTATATTTTTGCCTTTACAGATTATGCTTATCTATTCTACCAAATACCTACCCAATCTTTTGAAGATACTCCTTTGGGAGTAGGGGCAGGGATTAGCTTTACTACCAAAGGAGGAATTTTTAACTTTGCGTATGCGATGGGAACATCTCAAAATCAACAATTTGCAATCAACCAAGCCAAAGTACATTTTGGATATATCAGTAGATTTTAATCGAATATATCCGTTTTATTTCCTGATAATTAAGCCATTATCATCTATTTTGATAGGAACTTCAGGGAAATCCGTTTTTGTGAGGTTCTTTATGACCTGAATCACCCGCTTTTCCTTGTCAATAGCTACTCCGCCAGGTGGCGGTTGGTAAATCGGCGTAATTTGTGCTTTAAAGAATTTGCCTTGTTTGTCTGTAAATACTTTAATAATAGGAGCTAATCCGCTTACTCCCTTGATATTGAATTGCTTATACGTACAAAAATTCCCTAAGCTATACGCAATAAAACGGTCTTTATAGACTTCTACCGCTCTGGTAACATGAGGTCCGTGTCCAAAAATGATGTCTGCGCCTGCATCTATCATTTTATGAGCAAAATCATAAACATTACCTCTATTTTCACCATAAAAGGTTTCTGTTTTTCGCTTTACATGTTGATGATTCGTGCCTTCAGCTCCTCCATGAAAGGAAACGATGACTATATCTGCCTTGGTAGAGAGTTCTTTGACCAAACTTACTGCATTGGGTAAGTCATTGATATTCACTGTTCCATTGTTAGGTGCAAAGGCTACTAATCCAAAACGAATTCCATTTTTTTCAAAAACTACTGTGGGGCATGAAGTCAAGCCAGCATAATATAAGCCCTTTTCTTTCAATACTTTTACTGCATTTTTTTTTCCTTCTTCTCCAAAATCTCCTACATGGTTATTGGCAATACTCAAAACATCAAAACCAGCCCTTACCAAATTATCTATCAAATATTCTGGCATTCTGAACGCATAACAGATATTAGGATTAGAGCATTTTTTGATAGTGCCTCCGCTATTGAGAACTGTCCCTTCTAAGTTCCCAAAAGTAATCGTAGCGTTTTGTAGAATCTCATTGACCTCTGCTAATAAGTCTTTGCCTTGATTAGGTGGGAGATAAGCCTCTGAGGGGTAGTTAGACCCTAACATCATATCACCTACTCCGATTACTGTAATAGTATCTTGTCCAAATACTTGAAAATGTGCAATGATAAAAATAAAAAAAGTAATGTATATGTTTTTTCTCATGGGTTGGATTAAAATAGGAAAACAAGTAAAGAAATATTATTTGCCAAAAATAGATGGATTATTTGTCAGAAACAAATGATTTGAAGCAATAGAGGTTTTTTATACCTAATACTACCCCACCATTTTGAATCCAACTAAAAGAATATCATCTACTTGGTCATAAGTATTTCCTATCCATTCTTGCATGGTCAAGTCTAAGATTTCTTTTTGTTTACGCATCTGCTGATGCTCTAAGGTGATAGATAAGAACAATTCTTTCATTCGTTTTTTCATAAATTTCCTTCCTTCTTCCCCTCCAAATTGGTCTTGGTATCCGTCTGAGAACATATAAAAAAATGAAGGGCTTTGATTTTCAGAAGCATAGTTAATGATGTGCTTGGTATAGGCTCTGTCTATCCCTCTAATCATGCCTCCCACGGGTATCTTATCGCCATCTATTTCATAAATTTCTCCATCTTGGATATACACCAGAGGGTTTTTCGCTCCCGAAAATTCTATGATTTTTTTTTCCTTGTCTATCACGCAGATAGCTATGTCCATGCCATCTCTATTTTCTTTATTGTCTTGTTTGAATTCCTTCTTAATATTTTGATGAAGATGGAACAAAATTTTTTCTGGAGCAGTAACCCCTTGCAAATATACGATTTGGTTCAGGTAAGCACACCCTGCCATAGACATAAAAGCCCCTGGCACCCCATGCCCTGTACAGTCTGCGGCTACAATGATGGTGCGGTGTCCTACATTGGCAAACCAATAAAAATCTCCACTTACGATGTCTCTCGGCTTGAACAAGATAAAATAGTCATTTACGCTCTGATTAAGTTGCTCTACGTGAGGCAATACCGCTTGTTGGATGCGTTTGGCATAGTTCAGGCTATTGGTAATATTGCGATTTTTCTTTTCTATTTCTTTGTGTTGTACTTCTATTTGATAGTAAGTATTCGAATTTTCCAACGCATTTGATATATATACAGCCATATTACGAAGGATATTCAGGTGATATTCTTCATAAGCATTTTTTTGGAAAGAATGAATAGCAATTACCCCGATTAACTTATCAATAGTGGCTAAGGGCAAGTAAATGAGGGATTCGGGAGTGTGAGTGCCAAGTGTTTGTATATAGCGATTTTTTCCTGTGGCTTCTGTGAGAAAATCATCTATCAAGAATTCATCTTGATAAATGGTACACTTGACAGCCAAATGATTTTCTTGGTATATTTTGACTAAGAGATTGGATATGGTATTTTCTTTTTCGATAAAGGTTTTAAACTTAATCTGTTGATTATTAGCCTCATAAATTCCCAATCCAAATGCGTCCACAGGCATAAAAGTTTTGACACTTTTATAAACGGTTTGGATAATAGTTTCCAAATCTAAGTTAGCGGTGATATGTTGCCCTATCTCACTCAATAATTTGATATTTTCGTAAGCGTGTTCGGTTTCTTCTTTTTGTTGGATTACTTCTGTGGTTCGTTCTTGTACCTTTGCAAGCATCAGACTAAGGTCTTTGGAGAGCATTCCGATTTCGTCATTGGTATTGATTTCCATGATTTGAATATCTGCCGCAAAGTTGTTTTTGATAACTTCATGAATCGTACTTGATAGCTTTATGATAGGCTGGGCAAGCCTTCTTACAACAAAATAAACAGCGATTACATTAAGAAAAACGCTTAGTACAATAATTGCAAAAAGCCCTATTTTAACTCCTGCATTGGCGATTGCCGCTTCTTTTAGCACTTGTTGGTTGATGAATTGTACGCGTTTGCTGATGTCATCAGAAATCACTGTAAGTTCCCTACGTAAGCCACTATTGTTATGGAAACCTATTTTTTCATCAGTTCTTACTAATTCTATAAAAGTATTAAAATAGTTTTGTAGGATTTCTTCTGCGATGAGGGTTTCTTTGGTAACAGGAAAGTTCGCTATTTCGTTTTGCAGAGAGATAATGTATTGACGCACCTTATGGGCATAAATAGTTTCTTTGCGAATGATATAATCCTTCTCGTATCTTCTGATAGTCAATACTTTTACAGGGTCAGCGCGATAGATTTTATCTTCTAACTTATGGATAAGTGTACGCATTTCCCCTTCTAAGCCGTAGTCTTTGAATCCTCTTAGTTTGATATAAAAAACTAAACTATCAAAAGTATTTTCGTATTTGCCTAAAGTAGCAATTACTTTGTTTATTTCATTATTTATATTTAGCGGGACTAAATCATTATTTTTCCTCAATTCCTCTAATTC
>JALOMS010000535.1 GCA_025455345.1 Thermoflexibacter sp.
AAGAAAATGCGATAGGCATAATAAGAATAAGATTTCAAACTTCCGCCTGTGTAAAAAAAACTTGGATTGAGTAAAAATATCCAAACAAGCGCACAGATTAAAGTATAAAAAACAAATTTGTAAGTTATTAATTGTCCAATATTTTGCTTGGTAAATTTAGATAACTTGTTCATTATCAATATAAAAAATAAGCTACTTAAAAGCACTATCGGGAATGTTTCTAAGCATAAAATCATTAAAGCAATGGCAAAGCCCAATAGCCACTTGTTGGGGTGAAAAATAATAATTGTGCGTTTTTCTAAAAATCTTTCTAAAAAAATAAAGAATAAGACACAGGATTGGAAAAAGAAATGGTGAAAATGGGCAGATTGGTAAGACGCAATAAAAATAGGTGAGCTAAATAAGATAGCTAATCCAATAAAAAAGTAAAAGTAATCGGCTTTATGAGAAGAAGAAAAAAAAATGATACCAAACTGAATAAACAATAAAAAGATGAGAAGATAATTAGCAACTACAAAGAAATTAGTGGGAAATAGATACGCACAAATTACCCATACATACACAGGAAAAACAGGGTGGAAATGCCTTAAAAAAAACAAATCCTCTTGCTCATTGGGCATTGTATGGATTACTTTTTTTAGAGAGAGCGAATCTTTGACTGCCTTGTAATAGCTATATCGGAAAAACTGTGATATGGTAGCACTGTTCGTGTCTAAGGCATTGCCTCTAATTCCATGATGAGTAGCCTGAATGTAATGAACTTCGTCCCAAGAGTATATCCTATCTCGTTGATTATGATAAGAATAAACAAAAAATAAGAAAGTATATATACAAATAACAATGCTTAAAAAAGACAAAATTGCCTTCTTATACTTATGAAAATATATCATTTTTTAGATTTATTTTGCCTACATTTATCACTACAGTACTTGACTTCTTCCCATATTTTTTCCCATTTTTTTCTCCATTTGAATGGGCGATTACATACTGGGCATAATTTTTCAGGTAAGTCTGCTTTTTTCCGCATTTTCATAGAAAATATTTTTTATGAAAACGAATAAGTCATAGCGTTTGTTTGGTGAAAGTGCTTGCCTTATTCCTTCAAACAAATATAGGCTTTGGCAGTTTTATCAGTATTATTGCACTATAAATAGTTAGATTTTGACACAATTTTGATGAGTAACATTCAAATTCATAAAGTTCGTACACTTACAGGGCATCATGATTCCATTTATGCACTTATTGGCAGTGCGAATACCCAAGAAATCTTTTCGGGGGGTAGTGATGGATTTGTGGTCAGATGGAATTTAGAACAGGGCGACCAAGGCACGTTAATAGTACGTATTCCCAACTCCGTTTATGCCTTGCATCTCGATAAAAGTAGGAATTGCCTAATAATTGGGCAAAATTACAGTGGAGTCCATCTGATTAGCTTAGAAGACAATAAGGAAATTTCTTCTTCTTCCATCACTTCTTCTGCTATTTTTGATATAAAAGTCTATAAAGATATGTTATTGGTAGGCTGTGGCGATGGTACTATTTCTATACTAAGTCTGTCAGACCTTACTACTATCGCACATCTCAAAATGTCTGCAAAAAGCGTGCGGTGTATGGCTGTGAATCCTCTCTCTGAAGAACTTGCGGTAGGATATAGTGATAACTTTATTCGTATTATCGATTTGAAAAATTTAAGTATCCGAAATGAAATAGAAGCTCACCAAAATTCTGTCTTTTCTCTTAGCTATTCTCCTGATTATCAGTATTTATTAAGCGGAAGTAGAGATGCATATCTAAAAGTCTGGAATGCAGAAAATCGCTATCTGCTTCATAGAGAAATTGTTGCTCATTTATTTACGATTAATCATATTTGTTATCACCCTCATCTACCCTATTTTGCGACTTGTAGCAAAGACAAATCTATCAAATTATGGGACGCAAAAGAATTCAAACTTCTTAAAGTCATAGACAAAGCAAGGCATACGGGGCATGGCACGTCTATCAACAAATTGTTTTGGAGCAATTACCACAATTATCTATTTGCTTGTTCTGATGACAGGACGATTTCGGTGTGGGATATATCAATAATTTGAATTTTGACGTGATTTTTTTATACATTCCAAAGAATATCTGTAATTTAACTAAAAATCTATTAATCAAACAAACCTACGTTTGGTAAATTTTCGTTATATTTGTGCATACATTCACATAGCCGAATATCATATTTACTGTTGCGTTATCCTTCAATTTTATACTTATTTCCTTATGTAAATACATATTGGATAGATAAGGTATAGAATATAAACTTATAATATATGGTTTCTTCTTCTACGATTACTATGATAAAAAAAATATTGAAAAAAACAATAAAATATACATGTATCATTTTTGGAATGTTATTGATTTATTCACAATCAATGGCATTAGATTATTATTGGGTAGGCGGAAGTGGCAACTGGGGTGATGTCAATCATTGGGCAACAACTTCAGGGGGGGCTATTTTCCATGTAAACCCTCCAACGATAGGTGATGATGTATTTTTTGACATCAATTCTTTTCCTTCTCCTGTGAGCAAAACAGTTACTATTGATGTCAATGCCCAATGTAGAAATATGTCTTGGTCAGGGGTAACGAATAGCCCTATTCTCACAGGTACATCGAGCTTTACCTTGACTATTTTTGGGAATCTGGCTTTTGTAAATGCGATGAGTAATACATTTGCAGGAAAGATTATATTTTCTGCGCTCGCCGCAAATCAAACGATTACTTCCGCAGGTCAATCTTTGGCAGATGTGGAGTTTACCGTCAGTACCAACGTCGCCAATGCAGGCTATATGTTGCAAGACAATTTTTCTGTAAATAATCTCATTAGCCTGATAGAAGGTATATTTAACACCAATGGTTTTGCAGTAACTTGTGCTAATCTCACTACAGACGAGAGCAACAGTGAAACAAGAACCTTAAATCTATCCAATTCTACGGTTACCATTACAGGAAGCGGCGAATCCCTGAACCTGCGAGGCGACGATGCGACCCTCACGCTGACCACTAATGCAAGTACCTCTATCTTATTGACAGGAACGGGAAGTATTACGATGTATCCTGGGCTACAAGCTAAAACAATTCCATCTATGACGTTTGTGAATGCTACTACGATTGTGATAGACGGAGAAACAGGCGGAGGATTGCTAAACTTTGGGAATATCACAGTCAATCAAAATGGAGCAAACTTTACAGTCATAGGAAATGCTCCTAAAACGTATGGAAATCTAACTTTTGGGAACAATGTCATTGCTACATTTAATGGTGGCATAGGAGTAGCTACTTTTGGAGGAACAGTAAATTTTGGCTCAAATGCAACAACAACTTTTAATAATAACAATGTATTTAATCAAACTGTAACCTTTGGGAACTCGGCAATTGGCATTAATTTTACAGGTGCGAATACATTGAACAGTAGTTTAAACATTGGTAGCAGTTCGACTGTAAATTTTTCAGGTACAGGAGTAGCCAATGTATTTACCAATACAATTAATGTGGGCGCAAGTACCAATATTAACTTTTCTAATGTTGGTACAAATACATTTAATAATGCCAATCTCAATACTTCTGTAATATGGCGTTTTAGTTCGGGAGGTACATCTACCATCAATGGTATTTTTACGACGAGTGCCAATTGTAATAGCCCGATTGCGATTAGCTCGGATATCACAGGTACTGCGGCAAATCTGAACTTGGTCAATAACCAAACATGGTCATTTGTTTCTCTGCGAGATATTAATGAGGTAGGTGCAGGAACACTTACTATCACCAATGGTGGCGACTTAGGAAACAATACCAATGCTTCTTTTACTACTGCTTCGCGCAATTTGTTTTGGGTGGGCGGCACGGGCAACTGGAATGATAGTGCGAAATGGTCTTTGACCTCTGGTGGTGCTGGTGGTCAGTGTCCCCCAACGTCTATTGACAATG
>JALOMS010000536.1 GCA_025455345.1 Thermoflexibacter sp.
CGAAGAGGTGATAAGCCTTGAACTTAAACCACAAGAAACGGCTATTGAGACCGTAGGTAGTAGCGTTAGTATTTTAAGGTTTGACTTCAAAGCCATCATCAAAACAGAAACGGGCGCGTTGAAAAAGGTTTTGATTGAGTTGCAAAAGGCCAAACAAGCCTTTGACGTGATGCGTTTTAGGCGATATTTAGGCGAAAACTACCGCAAAGAGGATGAAATTACAGACCCGCAAGGTAAGACAGAAAAACGTCCTTTGCCCATTGTTACCATCTATTTTTTAGGCTTTCCGCTCGACAATATCCAAAACGCCGTCATCAAAATCAACCGAGAATACAAAGATGTGATTACCCAAGAAGTAATAGAAGTGAAGGAAGATTTTGTAGAATTGCTCACCCATGATACTTATTTGATACAGATACGGCAACTGACGGCAAAGACACGAACAAAATTAGAACAGATTTTACAAGTGTTTAGCCCTGAATATCAGACAGATGATCCGCATCAGTTAGATTTTAAGGGAGATTTGAACGACCCCGTAGTGCGTAAAATGATAGATAGATTGGGCAGGGCGATAGCAAGCGAAGAAATACGAGAAAAAATGGATGTAGAAGATGAAATATACCGAATTTTTGAGCGAGAGTTACAAAAATTATCCTCAGAAAAAGATGCTATCATAGCCGAAGAAAGGCAGAAAATTGTCGAACTTCAAAAGCAGTTAGAGGAATTAAAAAGACAGCTCAAATAAATACCAAACATTGCACCATCTCCTTTGAAAACATCATTGAACGCCAAAACAAGCCCAAAAAAAACAAAAACCTAATTGTTGCATCACCGATGTCTTTTCGCCTTTCTCGTTGGCTCTCTTACGCCGCCCTGTCCATTCCTTTTCTTCTGCTTGGTTTTTATTTGTGGCGTTTTACAGTCAATGCGCCTTATTACGACGACTTCTTGTGGGGACTTGAATTTATCAGCAAAATGCAAGATTCAGCTTCGTTTTTAGAAAAGTTAAAACACATTTTTTCATTTCATAACGAACATCGGATTATCTGGGCGCATACGATTATTTACTCCCAATTTTTATTTTCATCCCAACTTGATTTCAAAATCCTCACCCTTATAGGCAATCTTCCATTATTCATCGTACCGTTTATGTTTTGGAAGGCTATATCTGCATATTCATCACGAGTTATTTTATTTTTAATCATTTTGCTTTTGCTTTGGCAACCGCAGTGTTATCACAATATTTTCACCACCTACGGGCTTACCAATCATTATGTCATCTTGTTTATTTTGTTAATCATTTTTTTGCTGATTTATTGCCCTAAATACCTCATTTTCACCCTTTTGTTGGCTTGTATTTGTACTTTCATTTCTGGAGCAGGATTTTTGGGGTGGGTTTTAGGGGCAAGTGTTTTATTTTTCAAAAACCGAAAAAGTGCTTTTCTGATTTGGATAGTTTTGGGCTTGGTAATGACGCTTTTATATTTCTTTGCTTTTTTGTCAGACACCCCAAAAAACCTAACAACACCTCTTTCTTCTTGGAGTGCTTGGTTGGTGAATATTCTCTTTTACTTACCTGCATTTTGTTTTGATTTGGTGGAGTTTGGGCAATTTGGCAGTAGTGTGACAAGAATCTTAGCTACTTCTTTGGGAATGACTTTTTTTGGATTTGTAGCTTTCATAATTATTAAAAAGCGACATCAGATTTTGACCAATCCAATTTCGCAGATGCGTTCATTATCAGACAATCACCTTTTTTTAGTGCATGTTTTAGGGTGGATAGTCATTGTTGGCTTTTTGGCAAGTATCAAGCGCACAAGTGGAACATTTATGGCTTGGGCCATTCCAGACCATTATAGAATTTATTCGCAACTTTTTGTGATAGCTGTTTTTATTCTTTGTCTTCCTTTCCTTACAGGGCGTGCTTTGTTATGGATATTGACTGGTTGCTTTATTTTCTTTGGTGCAAGCTACTACATCAACACTCCTCGAGTTGTAAACCTATCGAATCAATTACGCGCAGACGCTCATAACTACGCCAACGTAGGTCATTGGGTGCTTTTTCCATCGTACATAGGGGAGGATTATTATCTACGCGCCGATTCAATTTCTATAAAAGCCGTAAATAAAAATATTTGGAAGCCTCAACGGTGGAGTGATAGTGAAGTGAGTAAATTAATAGTAGTAGCAACAAAAGATACCATATTTGACAAAAATTGGCAAAATATTGATATTCAGTACAATAATATTCCTTCAACACCTTTTGTAATTGGTCAAACCAAAGTCCAAAAACAACTCTTACTGCCTGTCCAAGTAAAGTTTGCTTCGCCTTTCTACGCACTCAAAAATTGGACAATAACCCAACCCTTGCCCAAATCTGCAACTAATCGATGGTTTTGGAAGCATTTTTTAGAACGAAAAAAATAAGCTTTTGCCGAGGCTAAGATTGATTCAATTTTTGACCGCAATTCGCCCCGTGTAGTCTATCCGGTCGAGCAGAATCTGAATATTATTTTCTTCAAAGTATTGATCCACAGCCTTTCGTGCACCTTGCCAGTGTCCATAATCATCAATAATCAATACGCCGCCTTTGACCAAAAGCGGAAAAAGATGCGTGAGTTCGTGAAAGGTAGATTCGTACCAATCAGTATCTAAACGCAACAAAGCTATTTTGTCGGGAAGTGTCTGAGGAATAGTGTCTTCTACTTTTCCTTGCACAAAGTGAATTTGCTCAAAAGGATATTTGGTAAGAGCCATATTGGTCTGAACATCGTTCAAATCTGCCTCACATTTGTCACGTCCTTGCCACGTATCAAAAGCCTGGTCACCTACCATATTTACATCCTCGTCCGTTGGCTCATTCATGCCTTCAAATGTATCGTACAAGTACAACTTTCTACTCGTATCAGGCAGTAATGACAGCGCACTCATCATAGAACTACCACCACGCCATACACCACACTCCACAATATCACCCTCAATTTTATGTTTTTGGAGATACTGAACCGCCTGATTAACCGCAAAAAGGCGCGCTTTGGAAGTCATAGTGTACGGCTGGCATAGCTGATGCAGCTTCATGAAAGCAGCCTCATTGTCTATGTCAATGTCAGGATTAGGTATTTTGCTCGTTTTGATTAATTCATAACCAAAAGACTTTAAAGCGTTTATTATCAGTTGTTTCATCAGAAAAAAACAGTACAAATATTAAGGACAAACAATGGGAGAACTTACAAAATTTCCTACAACGCCAACGGTGATCCTCCAACAGCCACCGTTTACATCTTTTAGAATAATCCCTCGATTGGGATTATCTACATAGACATCTCCATCTGTCACTTGGATTTTAGACTTTGGATTTTCCGTTCCTACACCCATATTGCCTTCTGCGCTAATCCTTATTCTTTCTGCGAAACCCACAGGCACTGTATTGGTCGCAGTCATAAACTTGATAACCCCAAAAGGATTTTCGGGGCTTCCAGTTCGCAAAATTAGACCATTATCTCTCGAATATATCTGTCCAAAACCCGTAAAAGGGCCATTGGCATTGGGAAAACTATATTCACGGGCGGGGTGTACGAGAGAGGTTCCAGAAGGTAAACTACCTGACAAAAACTCTATTCCAGAAAAAGAGTTCCAGCTTGTCGCATAGTTCTGCAATTTAACAAAAAAGCGTTTGTCACCCGTTGGTGCTGGCGTCATCAAATCACTATTTCCTTTGAGTGATATGAAATTAAGCTGAGTTTCAGCTGATTGTGCTACTGCGTAATTTGTAGCAGCCGCTAAGAATACCACAACAAAATGTATTTTTTTCATAGTCTTAAAGGCTTGTAAATGAATTAATTACGGACAAACAATAGGTGTACTTACGAAATTTCCGACGACCCCCAACGTAATGCGCCAACAACCACCATTGACATCTTTCATGATTATACCACGATTTGGGTTATCAATGTAAACATCGCCAT
>JALOMS010000537.1 GCA_025455345.1 Thermoflexibacter sp.
AGCTACACCAAAAATCACAAATTGGAGCGTTAATTTCAAACCCAAAACAGTAAAAGAAATTTTAGCACCTAATTATGTTTATAAACCTGTCAATAAAAATCTTTTAGTTGGCTGTTGGGAAGGTACAGAAAGTGTAGAAATGTTGTTAGCACTTCGTAAAAAATGAGATACGTTATAGATACCAATGTGTTAATTCACATTATTCGCAATTCCACTACTTGGGAGTATTAGGCAAAAATGATTTGTGGATAGCCGCCACAGCACACAGCCTACAAGCCGATTTGATAACAACGGACAAAGATTTTTTACACCTCGATAATGTGTTTTTTAAGGTGCATTATGTAGAGCAAAGATAGTGTTCTGCGCCAATGAAAGTATCCTACTGACATTTTTTTTGCTATGAAAAGTCATTTCCCTTTTATTGCTTGCACACTTGCGAACTATTGAGTAGCGCATTGGTAAGGCTCGTTTGCTGTGTCTTCAAAATCTTTCCTTTTTTTGCTTTTCAGGGCAGTTTTTTGTAATTTTGAGAAAAAGAAAAAAATAATGAAACTTCCTACTTCTATATTGTCTGCATTCCGAAGATATTTTATAGGCAAGCCTGTAGAAAAAGTATATCTTTTTGGCTCTTATGCACGAGGCGAGGCAGGAGAAGATTCTGATATAGATTTATTGGTTCATTTGGATTACTCACAAATACACACAGGCTTAGAGTTTTTTGAGATGTGGAATGATTTAGAGCAGATTTCGGGGAAAAAAGTAGATTTTGTGAGTGCGACTGCCCTTTCCAAATATGTAAAAGAATATGTAGAAAATGACAAAGTTTTGATTTATGAAAAAGCAAAAACCAGACGACTACGCCAGACTTATGCATATCAAAGACGCTATCGAAGGCATACAACGTTTCATTCAGGGATATGATTTAGATGCCTTTATTGCAGATGAAAAAACCTTTTTGGCTACGGTAAAGGAAATAGAAATTATAGGAGAAGCCGCTTATCGCCTGTCTGATTCATTGAAAAAACAGTATTCACAAATACCTTGGCAACAAATAGAAAGTATGAGGCATAAGTTAGTACATGATTACTATGATATTGATAAGAACATAGCTTGGCAAGTAGCGACTAATTTTGCCCCACAGTTAAAGGTAGATGTAGATAAAATCATTGAAGAGTTAGGCTAATCAAATGATAACTCATTTATATACTGATTTACGCTCATATCAGTGTCCTCACTTACATTTTTTTGCTATGGAAAGTTTATTTTCCCTTTATTAATAGTCAGCAAGTTATAAATCAAAGCAGTAAGATTGAAAAACTAAATACCTTTTCAGGGACAATATAATCTATGGAAGTATTTTCGCAATACTTACCGCAATGCTTTTTTGTTTGGAGCGTTTTTTAACCTTTCCTTCATGCGGTCTGTTATTTTTATTCTGTTGCGCTTGGGTAAGCTAACCAATTTAAGGCGGTTTTTACGCAAAGAGATTCTTAATCCATTGAATTTCACAAACTCAGGGTGAGTAATGTCTTGTATTTGGCACAAAGCTGTGCCTCTTTCATTTTCAGTTAAAACCTCCAAATGAAAACCATCAGCTACGGCAAATTCTTTTCCGTTTAATAAAATAAGTGTTGCTGAATACATATAAACAACTTTATTGATTTGCTTATGTATAATTGTAGGGTCAGGCGTATCTATTTTTGTCCCATCTTTGCGCTCGCAAGTGCCGTATTGACTACCCTGTTCTGGCTCTTTGCTACTATCTTTTTCATCTTCACTTAATTAAGTGAGCAATTTTATAGTAAAATACACTTATTAGGTTTCAATAAATATTCATTCTCTGCGTTCCCACCAGTTCCATCGCCACAGTTCCACTGCGGCAGTGGAACTGCCGCAGTGGAACTGGTGAGTTAAATTCAGTTCACTGTTTCAACGGTGGGGCTATACAAATCCAGAGAACGGTTTATTCTTGAAAGTCAATTAGCGTGTTGGTTCATTATCAAATATTTGCACGTATTTAAGGACATACTAAAGTGGTGATTTAATTTGCTTACTTAATTAGTAAGAATCATAAAAATGAAAAAAAGTGATTTACAAAAAAACTCATTGAAATTCATAAAATTGCAAGCAGAATTAACAGGATTAATTTACTTTCCAGCATCAAATTGTTTATATTAAAATAATGAAGATAAGTATAGATAAAAGATAGGGCATAGATTTACTCTGCTACTATATAAAAAACGAAATCGCGCCAAGTATCTACATCTGGATAGCCATTGGTAGAAGGGGCAATCGCTATCCTTTGCTTAAAATCTTTGGGGAAATGCGCCGTCCGATAAGCCTGTGCATTAGCTGGGTCTGCAAAATCCTTGTGAGGGTCGGCAGGAGCAGGCGGAAAAGTGCCATTCCCGTCCCTGCGAATACCATGCCCATGCGGATACGAACCATAATATTCATTTGCCAACGCAAACCCTGCTTCTTCTCCCATGTTGTCTATCATTATCAAAAAAGCATAGGTTTTTCCTGTCTCAAGCATGATTTTATGCTTGTTAGGAAACTTAAAAGTCAAATAATTACCTTTTAAGTGAATGTGATTGGGAGGAATTGTATCACTTTCAGAGAAACCAAAAGCCGACTTTGGAGGGAAATATCCCCCAGAGAAAACGGCTATGGTTTTGTAAGTTTCTCCTTCCCAATAATCATCACGAACGGAGGCGATGTCTTTGCCATTTCTATCGTGTGGAAATCCATGAAATGCCTCCAAAGTGCTATCAGAGCCATTATTATTTAACTTTGGAGTACCGCTAACTTCTAATAACTGAATAGAAATAGGTTGCCCATACATTCCGCGCCTTACCACGTTTGTTCCAAAGCCAAGTTGCACAGTGATAGCAACTAAGCGTTTCTTTTTAACCTCCGTATATTTGAAAGTTTGCCCTAAGTCGCGGTCGCGTTTGATGTAGCAGATTTCGTTGCCTTGCCTGTCAAAATACCCCCAAGACTCGGTTGGGTAGGCTGTTTTCGCAGACCATTTGTAGATGTCTTTGCCATCATAAGCCAAAGAGGTATTTCCTTGCCCTTGGTCGTATTTAGTGTATTGGACAACTATATTTTTTGAAGGTGCTTGCTTACCCATCACTACTTCTAAGCCTTGGACTGTGCATAGGCATGAGTGAAAAAACTATTTATGAAACTGCCTAATAGCATGATTTTGCCAATATTATACATAAGTTAGTTTATTTGTAGGTAAGTAATTCAACAAAAATAGATGTATATTTATATCTTCGTAAATCTTTGAAAATTAATTATCAGATATTTGATGACAAGATTAGATAAGGGAAAAATTAGTTTTGAAGACTGTCTATTTTTAGGAGGAACAATCTCGAAATTCACTTTTTTAAGTAGAAATTTCCTACTTGGTCTGTGATGCAAAGACCAAAGAAGCATGAGAATCTTCTAATGAATCAAGTAAATATAAAGAGGTTTTTGCGATACAACTTCAAGTAAGTGAGTTATCTATTATCCCCCATTAATTAATTTTTTTCGGCGAAAAATATGATAAATAGTAGATTCCATATTATAGGTAATTTCGTGTACCCAGCCATTTTTGTATAAAAAATTAAAAATATCTATTTCACTTTTAAAAAGTTTATCTACCCCTTTATCATCTTTTATACGATGTTGGCGCCAAGTAAAAGCTCGGATTAATTGTCCATAATCAATCACTGCAAAGACTTGCCCTTGATTAAAAGCCCGTCTATCTACAATTAATTCGATATATTCTAAGTTTTGCTCTTGATTTATATCTTTATCATTCACATAAATCTGTCCTATGGAAAACTTAATATTAACCAGCAGAAGCCAACTTATCAATATACTTATCTTTTTCATTTTATTAATCTTATTAATGATACAATCTGCATTTATATTTTCATTTCCCAACCCTTTTCATACTCTCTTTT
>JALOMS010000538.1 GCA_025455345.1 Thermoflexibacter sp.
CCCTTGCCCAATCGACTTCACAACCTGAAGACCCTGAAAAGTTAGTCAAAGAACTATCCAATTTGATATTTGCTATTCCTTTGACTAAAGAGCAAGTCGATTTCCTAATAGACAACGTACTGGTTGCAGGGTTACCGCGTTATGAGTGGAATGGAGAATGGTATAGTTTTGCCCAAAATCCTAACGACAATGCAAGAAGAATGGCGGTCAAAGCAAAATTAGACCTTTTACTGCTTTTTATACTACGCATGGCAGAGTTCCAACTTTGCTAAGAACAGCAGTTATTTAATCATTAAATCATTCAGAAAAAGAAAGAACTATTCAAAAATGAGACGAAGAAAATTTATAAAAAATACCATTGCTTCTGCACTTTTTGCTCCTGTTATGATTGACGGTATCTCTGCAAAAGCAATAGACGCATCCTCACCTTTCTTGCGTGCGCTGACCAAAGTGATGGGTGTTTCAGACAGAGTATTAGTAGTTATCCAACTTAATGGTGGCAACGACGGTATCAATACCGTGTTACCACTTGACCAATATGCTGATTATAATCGCTTAAGGGCAAATATCGCTATTCCTGAAAGTAAGGTCTTGAAGTTGGAGAAAAACAATAATATTGGCTTGCACCCTATTATGACAGGAATGCAGAAGCTATACAATGAGGGCAAATTAGTGATTGTCAATGGTGTATCTTATCCCCAACCTAATTTCTCACATTTTAGAGCAAGTGATATATGGTTTACAGGCGCAGACAGTAACCAACAACTCACCACAGGCTGGGCTGGTCGATATTTAGAAAATCGATTCCAAGGTTTTCCAGATGCCTATCCCAACCCGATGATGCCTGACCCCTTGGCGATACAAATAGGTTTTTCGGTTTCTACTGCCTTACTTGGGTCAAGGGTTTCTATGGCTACAGTCATTCAAAACCCTGATACTTTTGCTCGATTAATTGGTGATAAGCCCAATATTGCACCAGGAGAAATTCCAGACACTTACGCAGGAAAACAAATTGCTTTCTTGCGCCAACAACAAATCTCTGCGGTTGGTTATGCCGCTCAAATCAAAAATGCCGCCGCCAAAGCCAATAACAAAGCAACTTATCCTACTCAAAATACACTTGCTGACCAACTCAAAATCGTAGCAAGGCTAATTGCAGGAGGATTACAAACAAAAATCTACTATGTATCTATTGGTGGGTTTGACACACACGCCGCCCAAGTAGATGCTACAGACCCCACAATAGGAGCGCATACAGAGCTATTGAGAGATGTGTCTGATGCCATAGCCTCATTCCAAAGCGACATAGAACAACTTGGCATACAAGACAATGTGATTGGAATGACCTTTTCCGAATTTGGCAGGCGCGTGGCATCTAACAGCAGTCGCGGAACAGACCACGGCACCTCTGCCCCAATGTTTGTTTTTGGGACAAACGTCAAAGGAAGTGTATTGGGCAAAAGTTCCAGCTTAACAGATTTAGAAAATGGAAACTTGAAAATGCAATATGATTTCCGCCAAGTATATGCCACTGTACTTAACGACTGGTTTGGCACAGACAAACCAACTACGACCACTATCTTACAAAAAGACTTCTCTAATTTACCAATTTTCAACTCCACCGTAACAGGTTGGCATGATAAAGTCTATGAAGTCAATCCTTTACTTATCTATCCCAATCCTGCTTCAGATACCGTCGTATTAGATTTGAAAGACAATTATATTCCTTCTGGCGTTGCCACCGTTTTTGACATGATGGGAAGATTGGTCATACAAGAATCTATTCAGAACGCAAATCTAATCCAATTAGATGTGAGCCGATTAATCAATGGAAGGTACGTGGTAAGGATAGAGTCAGGTCAAAAAGTATATTCGGGAGGCTTATTGGTAATGAAATAAGTAATTCATTGTCAAGTATATAGTAATCATTTCTTAAAGCAATTATTTAATAAAGATTATCAAATAAAAAAGTCTGTAAGCATTTTTAGCTACAGACTTTTTAAATAACAATGCGATTTTTTTGCATAAAACTTCAAAAATTTAAAATTTTATCTAAAAAATTAAACTACAACTAAAGGAATTGACTTCCCACCAAGAGCAACGCTTTTATCTAAGGATAGCGCAAAGGAATTGAGTTTATACGTAAAACCATTCCCAATCCAAATCTGAGGAGTCTATCAGACTCTCAAATACGTTCATTAAGTCAATTTTCATGATTTCTAAATGATTTAATAAGTGTAAATAGATATATTCTTTCCAATAACAGGTGAAATAAAAAATAGTTTGAAAATCAGAACGCAAAGATAGCCTTTTTTTAGTATATTCAAAAAATCTAAACACCCTGCCAAGTAAGGTTGATAAGTAAAAATCAGTTCCCTCTCTCAAATTTCCTATTTTCCCCTTAATTCAACCTCATTTTTATCAGAACTTATCGCTTTAAAAACAGCTATTTGTTTTTTTTCTTATACAAAAAAATACTTTTTCATAAATATTAACAATGTATGTTTTTCCTTGCTTTTATACACAAATAAAATATCACTGCTATTTTGCGCCTTAACGCCGCTTTTTTTATACACTTGCAGTATTAAGTTCTGATATAACCATTATGTTTTCTTACACATCTTGAACTAACTACTAATCAAACAGATAAATCTACGATAGAGTTGGGCAATATTTGCGGATTGATTTCAAGTAAAACTTAAACCGTTATAAATATTTACACATTCTGAGAGCTATTTTTGATTCAATCTACATTTTATCGTTTTATTAGCTTTATAAAAGAGGAATATAGGAGAGAATCAATTCTTGATAATAACCAAAATGACTAAAACATACTTTACAATAAGAATGTATGTCTATTTATTGTGGCATTGAACTGTTATATTTTTTTACACAAGTAGCCTTTATTCAGTATTTGTGATATTTTTGGCAAGAAACACCAGAAATAAAAGAAGGCAACCTCAAACCATTATGTTTTTTTACACGATTAATAAGTAAAAACTACTATGTTACAAATCTACTGTTATATTTTTTTACACACTTTGTCAAAAAGACTACGTATATCTATCTTATAATTGTCCTATTTTGAGTCTTTATAGTCAATAAACAATTCCACGGACTCTTTCTCCAATAATTGCATTTTACGTTATACTTTTTTACACAATTCATTATCAAACCATTATAAATATTTACATAAAACGCTTCTTGCATTATACTTTTTTACACATCTGTTTATCAATCAGTTATATTCTCTTACATTGTCTATTATAAAATCTTACATACCACTCTTTTTACCGTTATATTTTTAGACATAAGCTGTTTTAACCCTTATAAATTTTTACACAGTTTGATAGATAAAACTGCTGTTTTTAGCATAATTTGGGCATATTTTGATTTTGCCCGTTATTTCTTCTTACACCCTATTATGTATAGTTAATATTATTTAATATATGTATTAAGGTTTTCTTGGCATTCGTGCCTCTGTATAAAGATTTTCTTAATAAATTACAATTTTATTTTAAAGTGAAAAAGAGAAAAAAGGAAAGCAAAAATAGGTGAGATAAATAAAAATAAGCCTTTAAAAAAGTAAATTTTTTAAAGGAAAATAGATTTTATACGTCGGCAACTATCTTATTCCTCGCAGGTTGCTCCTCAGCAGAGCCTGTTACGCTTCGGATAGCTCAACAAAAATAGGTATTAAATTATCAAAAACAAATATTTAAGAAATTTATTCAGATGTAGGGGTTATACGCACTCCTTTCCTTTTCCTCTTTTTTGCAATTCCCTCATTTTTTTCTTATCTTTGTTTTCAGAAACAGAAATGCGATATGGCAAAGAAAAAGCAAGTAAGTAAACAATTTAAGGATTGGCTATACGAAGATGTAGCAAAAGAATTTGAGTTAAAGAAAACTCACTATCAAAGCCATCCTTTTACCATAGAAATAGATACACTTCAT
>JALOMS010000539.1 GCA_025455345.1 Thermoflexibacter sp.
TTGGAACGTGCGCCTACTTTTGGCTGATGAAGAAAAAGGGAATCGCTCCGATTTTTTAGAAAATAGGAATTATGCTATCAAAAATCAGAAATTGAAGCCTGAAATTTCTTTCCAACCCTCTCAAAATCTGCGATTTAGCTTGGCTTATTTCTTCCAAAATAAGAAAAATACTTTGGGTGAATTGGGCGAAAAAGCCACCCTCAACGAATTTATCTTGGAAAGCAGGATAGCAAAAGCAACCAACAGAACTATATCTGCCAGAGTACGTTACGTGAATATCACTTACAACGGACAAAGCAATTCGCCCTTGGGCTACGAAATGTTAGAAGCATTGCAAGTTGGGCAAAATGTACAATGGTCGCTCAACTGGCAACAGCGACTAAGCAATGGACTTCAACTGATTTTCCAATATGAGGGCAGAAAATCAGAAAATAGCAATATCGTGCATATCGGACGAATGCAGGTAGCGGCATTGTTTTGAGATAGCCAAGAAGATACAAGAAAGTAAATCTCTTGTACTTATATTCCCTCAAATAATTGATAGCTTTCCAAATATTGGGGAATAAATGTATTCCAGCCCAACTTCTCTTGGATAGTCTGTGCTAATGCTTCAGAACTTTCCTTCTCTCCATGCACAATAAAAGTATTCTTAGGAGATTTGTTAAATGCTGATAACCAGTCAAATAGTTCTTCGCAATCTGCGTGGGCGGATAAGCCGTCTAACTTCGTTACTTTACATTTGACGGGGACAAACTCTCCAAAAATGCGGACTTCTGCCTCTCCTTCTAAGATTCGCCTACCTCTCGTGCCTTCGCCTTGATAGCCTACAAAAAGCACGGTATCATTTTCTCTTGGTAAGCGATGAAACAAATGGTGCAGTATGCGCCCGCCAGTAGCCATGCCACTTGCAGAGATAATGATAGCATTAGATTTAATGTCATTGATTTGAATAGAGGCTTGTTGTGTATGGCAGTATTGTAAATTATCAAAATCAAATGGGCTTTCGCCATACTCAAAAAGAGATGCCTTACACAAATCTTTATTTTTGGTATAAATTTCAGTAGTATTCATCGCCATTGGGCTATCTATGAATACCTTACAAGGGGAGATTTTGTGTTCTTTGAACAATTGTTTTAGATAATACAAAATTGCTTGCGTTCTTCCAAGAGCAAAAGCAGGAATCAATACACAGCCATTATAGTGCAAGGCTTCATTGATAATTTTTGCTAATTCTTTTTTGGGGTCTTCATCTGTCAAATCCCTATTGCCGTAAGTAGATTCGACAAATAAAAAGTCTGCCTCTGCTATCTTCTTGGGAGGATATAATACGGGGTCATTGTGCCTTCCCAAATCTCCAGAAAATACAATTTTTTTGTCCATTCGACTTCCTTGTAAGAATAATTCCAAGATGCCCGCACCTAAGATATGCCCTGCATATTGATAACAAAAAGAAATCTGTTCGGTCAAAACAGTCTTTTTCTCAAAAGGTATGCCCTCTAACAAAGGAATCACAGTTTCTACATCTTTCAGATTATAAAGAGGTTGGGGTTTTTCATGTTTAGAATAGTGTTTGTGTTCGGCATATTCTGCTTCTTCTTCCTGTAATTTTGCGGCATCTTTCAGCATCATAGGAATAAGGTCTTTAGAGGCTTCCGTACAAAATATTGTCCCTTGGAATCCTTGCTTACACAGTCTTGGCAAGTAGCCTATGTGGTCTATGTGTGCGTGGGTAAGCAAAATCACATCTATCGTAGCGGGGTCAATGGGAAAGGGATTCCAATTTTTTATACGGTCTTCTTTTTTGCCTTGGAAAAGCCCGCAGTCCACTAATATACGATAATTATCAATGTTAAGTAAATACTTTGAGCCTGTTACTATTTGAGTTGCACCAAGAAATTTAACGGATACATCCATAGTCTAAAAAGTTTGCGTTGTTGTCTAATGCTGAAAATTAGTAAATCCAAATGGGAAAAACATCTTTTTTTTTAAATATTGTTATTAGGAAAAAAATTGGCACTTAAATTGACTTATTTGTTATAAAACTACGATATAAATCATAAAAGTATTGATAATTAGTAGTTTTCTTATCTCTTACCTCCTTATTAATCATAATTAGATAGTAAAGTTGTACCCACTTTTCTATTACATTTCAGCATTTAGAAAATTAATCTTTTATAATCTGGTTGAGTTTTTTTAATTTTTAATTAAGCAAAGAAAATGAGTAAGGATAAATACCAACCCAAAAATTATGATAATGCCGCAAAAATGCGCCTATTTTTTATTGTATTGGCTTTTTTAATTTTAGGAGGCATTATTTACTGGGTTTTGCAACCTGTCGCATACGAGAATACGGCTGTTGTCCAACCCATCGTAGAAGACCCTATTTTAGCGGTGAATGATGAGGATAAAACTACAAAAATAGATACATCAACAGAACCTTTGGAGGTAGAAGAAAATCTTGAAAAAGAGGTAAAAATAGAAGAAAAGCCTGCTGTTGTGCAAAAAAAGGAAGTAATAAAAAAAGAAAAACCTAAATCAGGTGGTATCAATGAATCAGAAGCTCTGATATTAGTAGATGAAATGGCTACCCCCAAAAGTGGTTATGAAGCCTATTATCGCTATATCAAAAATAATTTGAAATATCCAGAACAGGCAATCAAAGAGGGAGTACATGGCAACGTTACCGTCGAGTTTATTGTAGATAAAGAAGGTAACTTACACAATATCAAAATAAAAAGAAGCATAGGGCATGATTGTGATGAGGAAGCTATGCGCGTAGTCAGAGAAGGTGAAAAATGGAAACCTGCTAAAAATAAAGGACAAGTAGTTATGCAAAAAATAACACTTCCGATTTCTTTCAAACTCAACGATAGCGACAAAATAAAAAATTAAAAGAGATTAATTATTCGAATACTTTTGATTTTTATGATGGAATTCTCCGTTTCCTTTGGATTCGGAGAATTTTTTTTGTGCCATTCCGCAGCATATTTTACAAGTAAAAAGGGCTTTTTATACCTGCCAAGGCAACTTATCCAAGTCCACATTTCCACCTGTCAGAATAATACCTATGCGTTTGCCTGCCCAAGTATTACTTGGATTGTCCATGAGTGCCGCTAAAGGTACAGCACACGAGGGTTCTATGATTATTTTTAGCTTTTCCCAAATAATTCGCATTGCCTTGACAATAGATTCCTCTTTGGCAGTAAATACATTTGAAACATATTTTTGCATAATCTCAAATGTTTTTTCTCCAAGTGAAGTGCGTAGCCCATCTGCAATAGTTGCTGTACTCAATACAGGCTCTATTTTACCAGAATGAAAAGAGCGGAAGGCATCATCAGCCAACAAAGGCTCTGTGGCAATCATTTGAGCATTAGGGAGTAGGTAATGTGTACTCAGGGCTGTCCCACTCATCAATCCACCGCCACCCACAGGGCTAATTACGATATCGAGTGTAGGCGTATCTTCTATGAGTTCTTTGGCACAGGTCGCTTGTCCTGCAATAATCCTATAATCATTGAAAGGATGAATAAATGCCGCATTTGTTTGGATAATGACTTGTTCTACTGTGGTTTCGCGTGCTTGTAAGGTAGGTTCGCAAAAGAAAATCTGCCCGTTATAGCTTTCTACGCCTTCTATTTTGATTTTTGGGGCGTTTTGGGGCATAACGATATAAGAAGGAATGCCGCGCTGTTTGGCGGCACAGGCTACTGCCTGAGCATGATTCCCAGACGAATGTGTGGCTACTCCATTTTTAGCGTCTTCTTCTGTGAGAGAAAAGATAGCATTACTCGCTCCTCTCATCTTAAAAGAACCTGTTTGTTGGAAATTCTCACACTTGAAAAATAACTCTGCCTTGAGCATTTGATTGATGAAAGGCGAACTCATCACAGGAGTACGCACAATAAGAGGAGCAATGCGCTTTTGTGCTTCCTCTATGTGGGCAAGCGTA
>JALOMS010000540.1 GCA_025455345.1 Thermoflexibacter sp.
TCCACTTTTCTAAGTGAAAATTTTTGATTTCAGTAGAGTTTTTAGCGTCTTTAATTAGATTTTGAGTATAAACGTCTATAAATTCTTGGTAGTTGTCAATGAAACGCAAGTAATATTTCAGTGTTGTAATGATGCCATTGGCTATAATATCGATACCTTGTATTTTTTTGAGATTTAAAATATATTCTGTAACTTCTTTTTCACTTTCTGCACTTTCAAAACCGTTGGCAAAAGTAGTTAGGATATAGTACCTGTCAATTTTGATGTTTTGCGTTTTCTTGGCAATGTCAAAAATCAAATACTTGTCTATTGGAATGTTGTGCTTAATTTCTACAATTTCAAAAGGTTGATTATCAGTTGTATAGATTTCAATATCTCCAAATCCGTGTTTATCTGATGAGGTATGAACCTGTAAATCCACTAACTTTTTATTCTTATATCGTTCAAAATTAGGCAGTAAGGCTTGGTAAATAGAATAAATTGCAATAACAGGTAAACGAGAACTTATCTTACTTTCAAAATGCTCTTGTAACATTTTGATAATCAAGTGAATATTTAAGGTTTCTAAATTTTCACTTTGTAAGTTTGTACTTTCAAAAAGTGCTTCTTCTATCTTTGAAAGAGCTATCAATTTTGCAAAAATATAAATTAAACAGGTTTTAATGTCAAATTTTTGATTTTGAATATTTGTTATTAGTGAAATAAATGGTAACACAAGTTTTTTATTCCGAAATGGCAATTTTTGTCCTTCTTTCATATCCCATTTTACTTCTGCTCGTGTGGCTTTGGTTAAAAAAGCTGTTTCTTTATTGGCATATTTAGGAAAATAATCCTTAAAGAAAGGAGAGGTTACTTTTGTATCTAAAACTCGCGCTGAATATCCATTTTTAAATTTTTTCATGTGTAAACGTATATCCTGCTTAGGGGTAATTATTTTTTTCAACAATGAAGTAACTATAACCTGAGTGAGAGATTTATCATTCTCAATAGCATCAATAAATACATCTACTTGAGATGTAATAATATTTTCAAACTGTTCAAATGTGTTTTCTTGGACAATTTGTGATGCTGTTTTATATGCATCTTCCAAAATTTCTTTTTCTGTCATAAAAATAATTCTTGGGTAAAATTCGTCTGTTTTAGCCTTTCATTTGCCAAATTTACATATTCAGGGTTAATCTCAATACCTAAATATTTGCGTTTCAGGTTTTTAGCTGCAAGGCAGGTGGTACCACTGCCACAAAAAGGGTCTAAAACTAAATCATTTTCTTTACTTAACAATTTAATCAATTCCTGCACAATATACAAAGGATAAACCGCAGGGTGTGCATTATCTTTGGTTATCTCAACAGGACTTTCGATAATATCTTTTTTGAGCCTGTTGCCCAGAATTTTAATCACAGTAAAGCCATTATTGCGAATTTGGTTATTCCTACCACCTTCCATTCCGCCATAAGCCTCTTTGTGAATCCCTTTGATTTTCATTCTGAAACTATCTATTTCGCCATTTCGGACTGCTAAAATGGCTTCTTGCAGGGCTTTTCGGGCATTTACCTTTTGTTCCTCGCTTAAATCCGATTTTTCAATGATGTCAAAATATTGTTTGCCCAATTTTTCGGTTGGTTTGCCTCTGCTCGTTTTATTGAGCTCGTCTAAATGCTTTAAATAATTTTCTAAATCAAAATGATAATTTTTAGATTTTGCAAAAATGAAAAATGGTTCTGTGGCTTGTATCAATTTACGTTTATCTTGTCGAGGTGTTGGGTTTAACTTTGACCAAGTAATTTGATTGATTAGAAAAACTTGTTTGCTTTCAGTTGCCCTGATAGCAAATTTGTAAGGCAATAAAGACAAAGCTCCATCGATATATTTGTCGCCCAAATTAAAAACAATACTTCCTGTTGGTTTCACCACTCGCACACACTCATAGAAAATAGCCAAAAGGTTGTCCAAATACTCCTCTTCTGTATTTTCATTGCCTATGCCTAAATTTCCATTTCCATAATCCCTTTGTTGAAAATAAGGCGGCGAAGTAATCGTTAAGTCTATGGTTTCGCTCTCTAATTCTTTCAAGACCGCCAAACTATCGCCCACCAATACTTTATTTTGCGTTACAACTTGCTCTAAGACTTCCATTCCTGATATTGCTTACTATTTTATATCTCAAAGGTAATTACTATTTTTGATTATCTTAGTTTTTCTTAAAATGGCAAATAAGGATTTTGGACTTTTCTCTACACTAAACACAGCATACAAGACCAACGAAAATGCTATGAAGGAAGATGTTATGAGTTATTTATGATTTGCTATTGGTTATAAATAGTTTAATATCTTGATAGTTAAATAGTTATTATTTGTAAGATTTGCTGTCGCGATTTCATTTCAGATTCCATATTCTGTATCTCATTCCCGATTTTGGTTATTCGCTGAAATTCACTCTGCTTACATAACTTTTTTTACACAAAAAAAATTTCTCATAATAAAATATAATCAACAATAATTTTTAAATTTAGGCTGTTTAGTTTTGTTCTAAATAAGGAATTAATGAAACTTCATCTACTTAAAATTTATTCTATATGGAAACAATTTGGCAAAATAGAATTAGGTTAATTGAGCAAAATTATGCACCTCTTAAGGTAAAAGAAGGGAAAGAACAACTTTTGAAATGCAAAACAGCGAATCTTGAAATATATACTGCTTGGTTTATAGGCATTGCTTGCATTATTGCTTGGGTCTTCATTAGTTATTGGGCTTTAGCTGATATTTTGGAGGTGAAACCTAATAATTGGGATTCAAAGATAGGTATGGTACTTGGTAATTCTTTCGGCTTACTCTCAATATTTCTTAGTGTTTCAAGAAATGGACTGATTCTCAATCATTTTTTAAAAACAAAAGAATATGTAAATGAGAAATCAAGTGAAAATATTGATAAACTTAACCAATCATTCATAAAGTTACTCAAAGGCAAAGAGTTACGAATAGACATGGTGATTTGTGCATTGCTTTGTTTTTTTAGCCTTTTTATTTTTATATATGGACAAGATAATAAGGAACTTCCATTGTGGGTTTATATGAAATATTTCCTGCCCATTATTTTTGGAGTTCTCATTTTCAGGCAATTGTATTATCTCTATAAAATACATAGAAATATCAAAGAGTTTGAAAATTTAGTCATTTATAAAAGATGATAAGTAGCAAAAAATAGTAGCTGGGTAGAAATCCCATAATGACAAAACTTAGAATCTGTTAGATGAAAAAAATAATAAAAAAATAAATCTATTTTTTAATTTAAAGATTAGCTTCTTAAGTTTATGAAATTGTTTGTAGTTTTACAAAGTCAAATATTTTTACTTCAAAGATAGTGTGACAATACAAATAAACTTTGAGAGATTCACGGATAGAACATCTTAGATAAGCGATACTTAACTCTATAGCGAACGGAGGAACACGGATAGTCAGATTGAAAGTCTTAACCAGAAGTACTTGTATATTTTAATAAGTTTAAGCAAAGTCTATGATATATTCCGTATTCTTAGTTTTTATTTCGCAGATTCAAGAGATAAAAGCAACCTTATTGTTTAAAAATTTTTGCACTTGTTCTATTGGACTTTCAAAGTTGAATCTCTTTCTGGGTCTTCGGTTGAGGGTTTCCTGTACCTGTTGAATAAACTGGTTTGATAGTTGGCTAAAATCGGTCTTTTTAGGAATAAATTGACGGATTAAGCCATTCAAATTTTCACGGTTCGCCGCTGCGATTTGACCCTCTTTCCCACGAATGGTAAGGATGAGCAAAGAAAAAATCAATTTCCAAATCTCCAAAACGTTTCCTGTTTTCTACCACCTTGGAGCGATTTTCTATGCTCACTCTGCCCTCTTTTGTCCTTAGACTGACCTCTGGAGCGATATTTTTTCCCTTTGCTACGCAGATAAGTATGCAAATCTCCTT
>JALOMS010000038.1 GCA_025455345.1 Thermoflexibacter sp.
CAATGCTAATATCATTGCTGTGGCTTCTATTACGAGTACAGGGACTCTATCCAGCTTTTCTCAATATGGAGCAACTTCCGTAGATATTGGCGCACCTGGTTCTGGTATTTGGTCAACAGTTCCTAAAAGTTCAAAAGGCAAAGTTATTTCTGGCTATGCAAGCTACAGTGGCACTTCTATGGCTACACCTCACGTATGCGGAGCGGTGGCTCTCTACAAATCTATTAACCCAAGTGCTACTGCCTCTCAGATAAAGAATGCAATCACTGGTAGTGCTACTCCAACTTCTTCTTTGGTAGGCAGGTGCGTAACTGGTGGTAGATTAAATGTGTCTGGATTCTAAATAAGGCTAAACAATACTATATAAATACACAAAAAAAGGTGGTTTTTAACAGTAAAAACCACCTTTTTGCGTATTTATTTGATAATAAGTAATGTTGTTAATTTTTTCTCACTTCATCTATTATCATTTTTTCTTCTGTCATTTTTCTCATTAGCTCTTTAAGCTCTTTCAGTTCAAGTTCAATATCTTGTAGTTTTTTCTCTAATACCAAATTGTCGTGTAAGATAAATTTGTGTGGTGTTTCTTTATTTTCTTGTTCCTTTTCGCCTTGATAGCTATAAATCTCATTCATTGCATTGACTACTACTGCAATAAATATATTGATAGAAGTATAAGTAGCAATGAGAATGAACGGAATAAAAAATAGATAGGCATGAGGGAATTTTGCCATAATTGGTCGAGCAATGCCCATAGACCAGCTCTCTAATGTCATAATCTGAAAAAGTGTGTACATAGATGCACCTATAGAACCAAACCATTGAGGAAAATCATTGCCAAAAAGATTGGTGCTGATGACAGCAAAGATGTAAAATACCATGAGTAATAATACTCCTATCCAACTAATACTTGGAATAGCATGAATGAGTGCGTCTATAATAATCCGTAATCTTGGTATTTTTTTAAGTAAGCGCAAAGTTCGCAATACACATAGGGTTCGAAGAATACTAAATACACCCGAAGCAGGTAGCAAGGAAAAACAAATAATGACAAAATCAAATACATTCCACGCATTTGTAAAAAAACGCCAACGGAAAGCATATAATTTGACAATAAGTTCTAAGCTGAAAATCAATAATATGCCTTGGTCTATAAGTTCTACAAACTTGCGATGTATCCAGAATCCTTCTTGGGAAGATTCCAAACCAATAACAATTGCATTAATAACAATAAGTACAATGATAAAACGATTAACATGAGGGCTTTCTATCCAATCTCCAGCTTTCTCTCTATTTGATAGTATTTTTGATTCTATCATATTTTTGATTCTATCATCATATCTTCACCATGCTCATTTTGCTGACTATCCATCTTTACTGATAAATTATGATACGTAATCTTTTTATTTTTATAATAAGTATAATACAAGACTAATCTAAAGATTGCCAAGTAAGAGATGAACGCATTAGCCTAAACTTACAAAAATATGTATTTTAGTAGTAATTTTCTCAATTTGTAGAAATTTTATTGAATTCTGATAAGATACGTTCTAATACACTATAATTGGGCAATATCATGTCTATCCCGCCCAATTTTCTCTATCCAAACTTCTAAATTGTATAGCTTCTGCTAAGTTTTCTATTTTAATTCCTTCATTACCAGAAAGGTCTGCAACGCTTGATTGATTTGGCAGATGTCTTTGACCATCTGTGAAGGCATCATGGCATTGGAGTAAATACCTTTATGATTTTTAAACCTTTCTATCTGAATTTCACGTGCTTTTATGACTCTTTGTCGGATTTGTTCACTATTTTCTGTGGGTCGGTTAGAAGTCATCTGGTCAAAGGATACAGGCGTAACTTCTATATGCAAATCTATCCTATCCAAGAGAGGTCCTGAGATTTTGTTCAAATAACGCTGTACGGCTCCCGGTGGGCAAACACAGTCTTTTTCAGGATGATTATAAAACCCACAGGGGCATGGATTCATACTGGCAATCAGCATAAAGTTTGCGGGGAATTCTACGGAAATTTTTGCTCTTGAGATAGTTACCTTACGCTCTTCTAAAGGTTGTCGCATTACTTCCAAAACGCCCCTTTTGAATTCTGGTAACTCATCTAAGAATAATACTCCGTTGTGAGCCAAAGAAATCTCTCCTGGTTGAGGGATATTTCCCCCACCGACTAAGGCTACATCACTAATTGTGTGGTGTGGTGAGCGGAAAGGTCTTTGAGATATTAAACCAGAAGACTTGCTTAACTTTCCAGCTACTGAGTGAATTTTTGTTGTTTCTAATGCTTCATACAAGGTCAAGGGCGGCAAAATAGACGGTAAACGTTTTGCCAGCATCGTTTTACCTGCGCCTGGCGGTCCTATCATGATTACATTGTGTCCTCCTGCGGCGGCTATTTCCAAAGCTCGTTTAATATTTTCTTGTCCTTGCACATTGGAGAAATCTGCGGAATATTCGTTTTGAGTAGAGAAAAACACATCTCTTGTATTCGCAATTAAAGGTTCTATTTTTAGATTACCTTCAAAAAAGTCTATCGCTTCTTGGATATTATTTACACCAATAATATCTAAATTATTGACAATAGCACCTTCACTTGCATTATCTTTGGGCAAAACAAAACCTGTAAATCCTCTTTTTCTTGCTTCTATCGCAATAGGCAAGACCCCTTTGATAGGTCTTAACTCCCCATCTAAAGATAGCTCTCCCATGATAACATACTTTTCCAAATTGTCTGATATGATTTGCTCAGAAGCCCTCAATATGCCCAAAGCAATAGGTAAGTCATACGCCGAACCTTCCTTACGTACATCTGCTGGGGCAAGATTCACTAAGGTTTTTTGACGTGGCATTTTATATCCATAATGCTTAAGTGCAGATTCTATACGTTGCTCACTCTCTCTAACAGCACTATCCGCTAAGCCTACCATGAATACCTTTGTCCCTTGCATAACATTGACTTCTATCGTAATGATAGACGCATCAACACCATAAGTAGAAGCACCATACGTTTTTGAAACCATAAAGAAGGAGATTTTGGAATCAATTAATAGATAATTCATACAAAATTAATTGATTTTGCATAATAATACAAGTAATTTACTTATACTTGAGAAGTCAAGCAAAATCAAGCCTAATATGCGCTTTTGCTATTCAATTTTTTTACATTAATATCCAAAAATTAACTCATGAGTTACGATTGGTATGTGTACATTTTATCTATATTAGCTGGAGCTTTGGCTGGATTCATCAATACCTTAACAGGAAGTGGGTCTTTAGTTACACTGGCTATGTTAATGTTTGTAGGGCTACCAGCTAATTATGCCAATGCAACCAATCGTTTAGGCGTACTCACGCAAAGTACAGTAGCTGTTTTTACCTTTTATCACAATGGGAAACTCAACTACCAATCTGCTGGTGGGTTTGTTATTCCTTCTGTTCTTGGAGCAATCATCGGAACGCAACTCGCTGTCAATGTGGGTGAAAAAGTAATAGACCAGTCAATAGGAATTATTATGGTGGTTATGCTTTTTGTCATACTCATCAAACCCGAACGCTGGCTCAAAACCAATGGTGAAAGTAGGCAAAACAATAAAATTGTTGTTTTTATTATTTTCTTTTTAGTTGGCTTTTATGCAGGCTTCTTACAAGCAGGTGTAGGTATATTATTACACGTTGCTTTTGTTTTAGGAGCAAAATATTCTATCAAGGATTCTATCAGCTTAAAAACCTTTTTGGTATTTTTGTTTACCATTCCTTCTTTGTTTATTTTTATATGGAGTGGGCAGGTTGTTTGGGAGTTAGCTATTTTGCTTTCTATCGGGCAGAGTATAGGAGCATGGTTAGCCGCTCATTTTGCGATGAAGCATCCTTTGGCAAGTCTATGGACTTATCGTATGCTCATCATTGTAGTAATAATGTCTATTATTCACATTTTCTTTTTAAAATAAATAAATATGAATTTTCTTATTATTTGGGCAGACCAACACATTCGCACAATAAGACAATTAGATGCCTTGATTTCTGAAACTTATACATTAGCATTTATTGTCTTTATCCTATTTTTTGGCATAGCAATTTTCATAGCCAATAATATTGCCTATGAAGGCGGGAAGAATCCCAACGACCCCGCTAAAAGGCGAACTTGGTTTATTGTATTAGGCATAATCGCTCCTGTTTTATTTTTCTTATTTAACTACTTATACGTCAAAACTACTATAGAAAATCCAGCATTACAGTCGAAATTCACCAATACAAATGTAACAGCTACATTATTAGTCCTTTTACTTTATTTTATCATAGGTTTTATCATTAGTAAACTTCTAAAAAACTCTAAATTCGGAACAATCTTTCCTACAAAAAAATAAAAATATTACTTGGAAGCTCAACAACAAAACATAGCTACTCAGCGCATTGTCGTTTTTACAGGCTTTATCTTACTAATTGCTAAGTTTCTTGCCTATTTTCTAACTAAGTCTAACGCTATATTAACTGACGCGCTTGAGTCCATTGTCAATGTAATAGCAGGAATCTTTGCTTTGTATAGTCTTTTTGTTGCGGCTCGCCCCAAAGACAGCAATCACCCATATGGGCATGGGAAGATAGAATATATCTCTGCTTCTATAGAAGGTATTTTGATTTTTATAGCTGGAATCAGTATGATTAGTAAAGCTACTTATAATCTATTTTATCCCACTGCTATCGAAAAACTTGACATAGGTATCTTATTGACTACGGTAGCTGGAATTATAAATTATTTATTAGGTGCTTTAATTGAGAAAAGAGGACAAGAAACACACTCTCTTACTCTGATTGCAGATGGCAAGCATTTAAAATCAGATGCATACTCAACGGTCGGTATGATTATAGGTTTGGCTATTATCTATTTTACAGGCTATGCTTGGTTAGACAATATAATTGCCATTTCTTTTGGATTACTTATTTGCTACACAGGCATAAGTATCCTGAAAAAATCTATTTCTGGTATTATGGATGAAGCAGATTATGAGATTATAGCAGAAATTATTAATGTTCTGAATACCAATAGAAAAGACAATTGGGTGGACTTTCACCATGTGAGAGTCATTAAGTTTGGGAGCAGATTTCATATAGATTGTCATATTACACTACCTTATTATATCTCTGTAAAAGATGCTCACGAGGAGATAGAACAAGTAGAAATACTAATGAAACAACATTTTGAAAATCAAGTAGAAACATCAGTGCATTCTGACCCTTGCAAATTTGACTTTTGTTCTATTTGTCTAAAACAAGATTGTAAAGTAAGACAATTTCCTTTTGCTAAACGCATAGAATGGAATATAGAAAACACGATGCCTGATAGAAAAAAAGCTACCTAATTAGGTAGCTTTTTTTAATTAATATTATTTATTACTCTGGTTCCTTATCTAAGATGATTTGAGGAGAATCATTAACAACAACGTTGACATCTTCATTAGTAACACTTGTTTTACCTCTACCACGACGGCTACGTCTTGTTTTCTTGCTACCTGTTTTACCTTCAGTAAGTAACAATAAGTTATAATCTACTAACTCCATCATACACATCTCCGCATTATCTCCCAATCTATTCTCAAGTTTAATAATGCGTGTATATCCACCAGCTCTATTAGCTATTTTAAGAGCAACTTCATCAAATAGAACTTTTACTGATTCTTTATTTTGTAAATAAGAGAATACTATTCTACGAGAGTGCGTACTATCTACTTTGGCTTTGGTAAGTAAAGGCTCTACATATTTCCTTAAAGCCTTTGCCTTAGCAACTGTAGTAGTAATTCTTTTATGTATGATTAAGGAAGAAGCCATATTAGAAAGCAATGCGCTTCTATGACTTGCTGTTCTCCCTAAATGATTTATTTTTCTACCGTGTCTCATTTTGAAAAATCGTTAGGAAATCTAAAATTAGTCTTCGTCAAGTTTATATCTGCTCACATCCATGCCAAAATTCAACCCCTTATCAGCAACCAAAGCCTCTAACTCTGTCAAAGACTTTTTGCCAAAGTTCCTAAATTTCATCATGTCAGATATTTCCAATTGTACTAAATCACCCAAAGTACGGATATCCGCTGCTTTCAAGCAATTATAAGCACGTACAGAAAGATCAAGTTCTGTAAGTGGAGTTTTCAGTAATTTTCTCATGTGCAATACTTCCTCATCTACGGTTTCTTCTTCTTCTGGTTTAGCAGTCTCGAAGGTCATAGTTTGGTCAGAGAACAACATGAAATGTTTGATTAAAATATTTGCTGCGCCTTTGAGAGCATCCTCTGGATGAATAGAACCGTCTGTTTCTACCTCAATCACTAATTTCTCGTAGTCTGTTTTTTGCTCTACCCTTGTATTTTCTACACTATATTTTACATTTTTTATTGGTGTAAATATAGCATCTACAGGTATATAGCCAAAACTTTGCTCTGCAGGCTTGTTTTCTTCTGCGGGTACATAGCCTCTTCCTTTATCAAGAAATACTTCTATTTCAAAACTCTTAGAAGAGTCCAAATGGCAGATTACGTGGTCTGGATTTAGTATTTGGAAATCTGTAGTAAATTCTCCAATATCACCAGCTCTAAATACTTCCTTATCACGCACCTGTGTGGTAATTTTCATAGACGGTGAATCTACTATTTTTTTGAATCTTACCATTTTAAGGTTCAAGATAATTTCAGAAACATCTTCTACAACGCCTTCAATGGTCGAAAATTCATGAAGAACTCCAGAGATTTTTATACCAATAATTGCGTAACCTTCTAATGATGATAAAAGAATTCTGCGAAGCGCGTTACCAATAGTAACACCATATCCTTTTTCGAGTGGTTTGAACTCAAATAGACCTTTAAAGTCATCTGCTTTTTCCATTACCACCTTTTCAGGCATTTGAAATGCTAAAATCGACATATTTAATTCTCCTATAATTTTTTATATTCAAATAATGAATCACAACAAACTAAATGAAAGTAGCAAATATAATAATGATTTTAACATTTTTTATGCTACTTTTCGTTAGAAATGATACGCAAATTAAAAACTGAAAGTAAACGATGGCTAAAGTGAATTATTTAGAATACAATTCAACTATAAGCTGTTCTTTAATATTTTCAGGTATCTCTTCACGCTCAGGATAGTTGATAAACTTACCAACCATGCTATTATTATCCCATTCTAACCATCCAAACTTGTTTACTTTCCCCGAAAGAGATTTAGTAATTACTTCCAATGATTTAGACCTTTCACGAACCCCCACTAAGTCACCTGGTCGTAAAGAGAAAGATGGAACATTGACAACTTCCCCATTTACTGTGATATGTTGGTGCGTTACTAACTGACGAGCTGCTCTCCTTGTAGGAGCTATTCCAAGTCTATAAACAGTATTATCTAATCTTGCCTCTAAAAGTTTTAAAAGATTAGCCCCTGTTACTCCTGACTTACGAGCCGCTATCTGAAAAGTTCTTCTAAATTGTCTTTCTAACACTCCATACAAGTATTTTGCTTTTTGTTTTTCTGCTAGTTGTATAGCATACTCAGAACTTTTCTTGCGCTTGTTTTTACCATGCTGACCTGGAGGATAGTTTTTATTTTTAAGAGCTTTTGAAGGACCTAAGATCGGCTCACCATATCTACGTGAAATCTTAGATTTAGGACCTGTGTACCTTGCCATATTAAAATTATATTAAAAGTATTAAGTGTTGCGTCTTAGTCATTCATACTAAGATTCAGCATCCAACACTATTTACTAAGTTAAAAATAGTTTTTTTATCAAAATTTACACTCTACGCTTCTTAGGAGGTCGACATCCATTATGTGGTAATGGTGTGATGTCCTTAATCGCTGTTATTTCAATTCCTGTGCTTTGCAAGGTACGAATAGCAGATTCTCTACCTGCACCAGGACCTTTTACGAATACTTCTGCTTTACGCATGCCTAAATCATAAGCAGCTTTGGCACAATCTCCCGCCGCCAATTGGGCAGCATAAGGAGTATTCTTTTTAGAGCCTTTGAAGCCCATTTTTCCAGCAGAAGACCAAGCAACGACTTGACCTGCCATGTTCGTGATTGCAATAATAATGTTGTTAAAAGAAGCCCTTATATGTACTTGTCCTACTGCTTCTACTTGCACAACTCTTTTTTTTGCTTTATCTTTCCTTTTTTGTGCTTGTGTTTGTTGTGTTGCCATTGTTTAGAAAAGCATTAAATTTTACTTAGTAGCTTTTTTCTTATTAGCGACTGTCTTACGTTTACCTTTACGAGTTCTTGCATTATTTTTTGTACTTTGTCCTCTTACGGGAAGACCTTTACGATGACGCAGTCCTCGGTAGCAAGCAATATCCATCAAACGTTTGATGTTTAACTGTATTTCCGAACGAAGTTCTCCTTCTACCTTGAAATTAGAGGCTATAATTTCTCTAATAGCTTTTGATTCAGCATCTGTCCACTGAGAAGGCTTTTTGCTTACGTTTACTCCAGCTTTAGTTAAAATCTTATTTGATGAAGAACGACCTATGCCATAGATATAGGTAAGAGCTATTTCGCCACGCTTATTATCAGGAATATCTACACCTGCAATTCTTGCCATAAAATTAAGTGTTTAAAATTAGCCTTGTCTTTGTTTAAATTTTGGATTTTTTTTGTTGATTACGTATAGTTTTCCTTTTCTTCTGATTACTTTGCAATCAACGCTTCTTTTCTTTATAGATGCTTTTACTTTCATCTTATTTAATCAATTAAAAACGTGAAAAATCAATCTCCTTGGTTAAATATTTTCAAATCAACTTACTTATACCTGTAAACAATTCTACCTTTTGTCAAATCATAAGGGGTCATTTCTAATCTTACCTTATCGCCAGGCAAAATTCTGATATAGTTCATACGCATTTTACCTGAAATATGAGCAAGTATCTGATGACCATTTTCTAATTCAACTCTAAATCTTGCGTTTGATAACGCCTCGACTATTATTCCATCTAATTCTATATTCGCTTGCTTAGGCATAAATTTGATTTTAGAATTTATCTATTAAGCTATGCAACGACTACGTTTTGTCTTCCTTTGACATTACCTGTCTGCATTAGCCCTTCATAATGCTTCATCAAAAGATAACTCTCTATTTGCTGGAGCGTGTCCAAAATAACACCAACCATGATAAGTAATGAGGTACCTCCATAAAATTGAGAAAATTCTTGACTTATCCCAACCATACTTGCAAAAGCTGGCATAATAGCAACCAAAGCAATAAACAAAGCGGCAGGAAGTGTAATTCTATCTACAATATTATCTATATATTCTGCTGTAGGTTCTCCGGGTTTTACTCCGGGAACAAATCCACCATTCCTTTTCATATCCTCTGCAATTTGTTTCGGATTGACAGTGATTGCAGTATAAAAAAATGTAAACAAAATAATCAATGTTGCAAAAGCTAAATTGTATTGCCATGATGTAAAATCTGCAAAAATTGTAGCTATATAGTTAGCCGTATCATTGGTATCAGCAAAAGCCGAAGCAACTAAAGATGGAATAAACATCAATGATTGAGCAAAGATAATCGGCATAACACCTGCTGAATTAATCTTCAGTGGAAGATAAGAACGCTGACCTACTACCGATTTTTTTGAATCTACGTTTTTTGCACCTGCTACTTGCTTTGCATATTGGATAGGTATCTTTCGCACTGCCTGAGTTAGGAGAATAACCCCCATTACAACAAAGAATAATGCGATTAATTCTAATAAAAATAGTAACAATAACGAAGATCCTCTTGAAGCCGCCTCTGCAATCAATGCACCTGGGAAACGAGAAACAATCCCTATCATAATAAGCATTGAAATACCATTCCCTATTCCCTTGTCTGTAATCTTCTCGCCAAGCCACATACAAAATATTGTGCCAGAGGTAAGAATAATCATTGCTGATATAGTAAAGAAGAATCTGTCTATCATAATGGCATCTGGAGGAATCGTTCCTGCTATGTAAGCTGACGCTTGGAAAAAAGTAATGACAATTGTCAATGCTCTTGTTATTTGGTTCAACTTCTTTCTACCCGACTCTCCTTCTTTTTGCATTCTTTGAAAATACGGTACCGCAACTGTTAGCAATTGGATTACGATAGAAGCAGATATGTAGGGCATAATGCCGAGAGCAAATATAGATGCTCTTGAAAATGCTCCGCCCAAAAAAGTGTTGAGCATATCAAAAAAACCACCTGTAAAACCACCTGCTAACTGCTTAGTATCTAAGCCAGGCAAAACTATGTAGCTACCTAATCTAAAAATGATTAGTAACAACATAGTCGTAATGATTCTTCCTCGAAGTTCTTCGATAGAAAAAATATTTTTGATTGTAGTAATAAATCTTTTCATAATCATACTTTTATTGCTTTACCACCTGCTTTTTCTATAATTTCAACCGCAGATGATGAGAAAGCGTGTGCTACGACTTCTACTACAGAATTCAAATTTCCTCTTCCAAGAATTTTAATCTTGTCATTCTTACCAGCAAGACCATTATTGATAAGTAATTCTATATCTACTTTATCAGAGTTAGTCTTATCCAACAATTGCTGAATTACATCTATATTAATAGCTTTGTATTCGACCCTATGAGGGTTATTAAAACCATATTTAGGGATTCTTCTTTGTAAAGGCATTTGACCACCTTCAAAACCAAGTTTTTTAGAGTTGCCCGAACGAGATTGCGCTCCTTTATGTCCTCTTGTCGAAGTCCCACCTTTACCAGAGCCTTGTCCCCTGCCTATCCGTTTATTTGTTTTGACTGAACCTTCAGCAGGCTTCAATGTATGTAATTTCATAAAGACTTTAATTTAAACTTAGAATAAATTTTAGACTTATTACGCCTTACAATTGCTCTACTTGAATCAAGTGAGCCACCTTGCGAATCATGCCCATAATCTGTGGAGTAGCTTCTTTTTCTACACTATGGTTGATTTTACGCAAACCTAATGCTTTTACTGTCAGCTTTTGGTCTTTTGGTCTTTTAATAATACTTCTTACTTGTGTAATTTTTACTTTGCCCATAGTTTTATCCATTGAATATTTTAGATAAAGAAACGCCTCTTTGTTGAGAAATCATTCGAGGATCTCTCATTTTACTCAATGCATCAAATGTAGCTTTTACCACATTATGAGGGTTCGAAGATCCTTTAGATTTTGCTAAAACGTCTGTAACACCAGCAGATTCTAATACTGCACGCATAGCACCACCTGCAATTACTCCTGTACCAGCAGATGCTGGTCTTAATAAAACTTTGCCAGCTCCATATTTTCCTTCTACTTCATGAGGGACAGTACCTTTCATAATAGGAACTTTAATTAAGTTTTTCTTTGCATCATCAATACCCTTGGATATTGCATCAGTAACTTCATTTGCCTTGCCTAAGCCATATCCTACAACTCCATGCCCATCACCTACGACGACAATAGCAGCAAAGCTAAACCTACGACCACCTTTCACTACTTTAGCTACTCTTTGGATAGCTACAACTGTTTCCTTGAGTTCTATTTCGCTTGCTTTTACAGATCTAATATTTACTTGCGACATATCTTACAATTTGAATATGAGTTAGAATTTGAGTCCCCCTTCTCTTGCACCTTCAGCAATTGCTTTTACTCTTCCGTGGTATAAGTAACCGTTTCTATCAAAGACTACTTTATCTATACCACCTTGTAGGGCTTTCTCTGCTAATTTTTTACCTACTTCTTTTGCAATAGTTACGTTAGCAGATTTATCTTTTGAGATTTCAAAAGAAGATACACTTGTTAACGTATGCCCCTTATTGTCGTCTATGATTTGAGCATAAACAGCTTTATTACTTCTATATACTGATAGACGAGGTATAACTGCCGTACCATTTACTTTGGCACGAATTCTTTTTTTGATTTTATTTCGTCTTAGGACTTTCTCTGTAGTCATTTTTCTATTGCATTAAAAATGTGTTATTTCTTTCCACCAGCCGCTTTGCCAGCTTTTCTACGAATAGCCTCATTATCAAACTTAACACCTTTGCCTTTATATGGCTCTGGGGGTCTAAGTGATTTGATTTTAGCGGCTACTTGACCAATAAGTTGTTTGTCTATACCTTGTAATATAATGGTCGGAGCTTTACCTTTTAAGGTTTCAGTAGCAATTTTTACTTCATTAGGGATACTCATATAGATACTATGAGAATATCCTAAACTCAGTTCTAAAATTTGACCTGTATTAGTTGCCTTATAACCAACACCTACCAATTCCAATTTATGCTCATATCCATTTGTTACACCTTCTACCATGTTGGCAATCAAAGCTCTATAAAGACCGTGAAGTGCTTTGTGACGCTTTTGATTAGTTGGGCTTTCTACTAAGAGTTCCCCATTTTCAATACCAATCTTCATATCTAAGTCCACTTGTTGGGTCAAAGTCCCTTTTGGTCCTTTGACAGTAACAAGGTTATCCTTAGATATATCTACTGTTACACCTTTAGGTATAGCAATCGGTTTTTTACCAATGCGAGACATTTCTTTATATATTTAAAATTTAAACGCCTTTTATAATAAAAATGCAATTCATTAATAAACGAAGCATATTACTTCGCCACCAATATTTTGTTCCCTTGCTTCTTTATCAGTCATTAAACCTTTTGAAGTAGAGATAACAGCAATACCTAAGCCGTTCAATACTCTTGGGAGTTCGTCAGCTTTCACGTATTTTCTTAAACCAGGCTTACTTACCCTTTCTAAGTGAATCATTGCAGAAAGTTTAGTAACAGGATTATATTTCAAAGCAATCTTGATAATACCTTGTCCTTCAGTGTTATCAAATTTGTAACTTTGAATAAACCCTTTCTCGTAAAGTACCCTTGTTATTTCTTTTTTGATTTTAGAAGAAGGGATTTCTACTACTCTATGTCTTGCTTTGATTGCGTTTCTTAGCCTTGTCAAATAATCAGCTATTGGGTCTGTCATTGTATCGTTACTTTAATTACTTCTTAATCAATTACTTTTATATTAGGGTAATATTTTGATATACCTTATAATATAAAAAAGTTTTTACTTACATTAAGATTAAGGATTCACAGATATTACCAACTTGCTTTAGTAAGTCCTGGAATCTTACCCTCCGATGCCATCTCTCTAAAGGCTACTCTACAGATACCGAATTTTCTCATGTAACCTTTAGGTCTGCCAGTAAGTTTACAGCGATTGTGTAATCTCACTGGGGATGCATTTCTTGGTAGTGCATCTAATGCTTGATAATCGCCTTCTTTTTTCAATTTTGCTCTTTTCTCAGCATATTTGGCTACCAATTTTGCTCTCTTGCGTTCTCTTGCTTTGACTGATTCTTTTGCCATACAAAATTATTACTTTATTTTTTGAAAGGCATACCTAATGCCTTTAACAATTCGTAACTTTCCTCGTCCGTATTAGCTGTTGTTACAAAGGTAATATCCATACCAGAGATTTTGCTTACTTTATCTATGCTAATCTCAGGGAAGATGATTTGTTCCTTTACTCCTAAAGTATAGTTACCTCTGCCGTCAAAACCCTTATCACTTATCCCTTTAAAGTCGCGTACACGTGGGAGAGATACAGCTATTAATCTATCCAAAAACTCATACATACGGTCTCCGCGCAAGGTAACTTTTGCACCAATTGGCATATTTTCTCTCAATTTAAAATTGGAAATTGCCTTTTTAGAACGTGTAGTTACTGCTTTTTGACCTGTAATGGTTGTCAATTCTTCGACTCCTATATCAACCAATTTCTTATCTGATGTTGCCTGTCCAATACCCTTATTGATACAAATTTTTACCAATTTAGGTACTTGCATAGGAGACTTATAATTGAATTTTGTTCTCAAGGCAGATATTACGTCTGCCAAATATTTTTCTTTCAATCTTGGAGTTGCCATTGTTATCAGTCTTTAATTACTTCACCTGATTTTTTAGCGTATCTTACAAGTTTTGACTTTCCTGTTTTGGCATCTTTTTCTTCTTTTCTGCCAACTTTGGTCGGTTTACCTGTTTTAGGGTCAATCAACATTACATTACTAATGTGGATACCAGCTTCTTTCTGTACAAAACCACCTTCTGGGTTTTCATTAGAAGGCTTTACAGCTTTTTTCACTATATTCAAACCTTCTACTATTACTCGTTGCTTTTCTCTGAGAACTCTGGTAATAACACCTGTTTTACCTTTCTCGTTACCTGCAATGATCATTACTTTATCACCTTTGCGAACATGCAGTTTCTTATGCTTAGAAATCTCAACCTTTCTCATAATCATTATTCAGTTACAGAACCTCAGGTGCAAGAGATACTATTTTCATAAATTGTTTCTCGCGCAATTCACGAGCAACTGGACCAAAAATACGCGTACCTCGAGGTTCGTCTTGTGCATTCAATAATACTACTGCGTTATCATCAAATCTAATGTAAGAACCATCTTTACGACGTACTTCTTTTCTTGTTCTCACTATGACAGCTTTAGAAACTGTACCTTTCTTTAGGGAACTTGATGTAAGTGCAGATTTTACTGTTACTACTACTTTATCGCCTATAGAAGCATATTTACGCTTTGTACCTCCGAGTACACGAATAACAAGGACTTCTTTTGCACCGCTGTTATCTGCTACGTTCAGTCGGGACTCTTGCTGTATCATGTCTTTAAATAGTTTATGCTAAATCTAATTAGCCATTAAAAGTTAAAACCTTGATTACTTAGCTCTTTCTACGACCTCTACTAATCTCCAACGCTTACGCTTGCTCAAAGGACGAGTTTCCATGATTTTCACGGTGTCTCCCTCATTACATTCATTTTTTTCATCGTGAGCCATGAACTTGGTAGTTTTTTTCATGAATTTACCATACTTGGGGTGCTTCAATTTTCTTTGAACAGCAACTACAATGGACTTGTCCATTTTGTTACTTACTACCAATCCTAATTTTATTTTTCTAAAATTTCTTTCCATGCGTCAAACCTTAACAAATTTATTTCTGTGCTTCTGATTGCTTTTGCTTTGATGTCAATGCTGTCAATAAACGAGCAACTTGTCTTCTAAGTGTACGGATTTGCAAGGGATTCTCAATAGGTGAAAGCCCATGAGCGAATTTTAATCTTTGCAACTCTCTTTCAGCGTCGTTGATTTGTTGCTGTAATTCAGCGATGGATAGATTCTTAATATAATCGTACTTTTTCATAAATCGCTACAAATTAAATTTGACCTGCTAATGTTCTATTAATTGTAAATTTAGTAACCACAGGTAACTTTTGCGCTGCTAAACTAAGTGCCTCCTTAGCTAATTCCATACTTACTCCTTTTACTTCGAACAAGATGGTGCCTGGCTTTATAGGAGCTACCCAATACTCAGGAGAACCTTTCCCCTTACCCATACGAACCTCTGCGGGTTTTCTTGTCATTGGTTTGTCAGGGAATATTCTAAGCCATACTTGACCTTCCCTTTTCATCGCTCTTGTCATTGCTATACGTGCAGCCTCTATCTGACGAGATGTGATAAAGCCGGTTTCCATAGACTTTATTCCATAATCACCAAAAGCGAGTAA
>JALOMS010000541.1 GCA_025455345.1 Thermoflexibacter sp.
AATCGCTAAAAACATGATAGCAGAAGGCTTTGATAATCAGGTAATTTCAAAACTCACAGGCTTAACCCACGCCCAAATAGACCAGCTAAGAGCAGAAAGCTAAAAACACAAGCTACCTTTTTGCTTTTGCACCTACACGCCCATCAGAGATTTGCCATTTAGATTGCTTGGGAAGCCACGCCGAGAGTCGCCTACGCTAAACTCTTAGCAAAACTTATATGCTCTGCAAAATGGGGGGTAGCATTCTTTGACAGCCTCTTTCCTATTTTTTTTCATTTTCTTAACAACATTTCCAGCGTATTAAGCACCAAATTCGGTTCGTCAAGCATGATATAATGACCTGATTGATTAGTAGTTAAGTGTAAGAAATTACTTACGCCTTTGCTTAATTGCTGATGAGCAGAGAACCATTTTTGTCGGTCGTTTTGGCTATGTGTAAGGTCTGTTTTCATACTTGTTAGCACTATTACGGGAATATTGGGCAAAGGCGGAAGTGTTTGCAAATAGCTTGTATTTTCCACCAATTGTCTTGCCTCGCGCGTTCCTCCAAAATGTGTTCCTTTTTCTATCAGAAAGGCATTGTATATCAAGTCTTCCTGTGCCTGCGTAGGCGTGTTGTAGGCTTCGTGCGAAGGGTCAATAAATAAGAGTGATGACACTTTTGATGGATTTTTGATAGCATAATCTCTGATAATCATGCCGCCTAACGAATGTCCTACCAAAATCACTTTTCTGCCGTTGCTGTACTTGTCTATTACTTTGCTTAGGTCGCTACTTAGCTGTGCAATACCTCTGGTGCTTTCGTCTATGGTAGATTTTCCATAACCTGCCCTGTCGTACAGTAGAATAGAGGATTTGGAACTAATTTGTGCTAAAAAGTCCCCTTTTGCCCAAATACTATGGTCATCTCCTAACCCAGCCTCAAATACAATGAGGTCATTAGAACTTTGAATAGATGAATAGACAGCTAACTGATATTGTGATAGCTGCATTTTTTCTTCTGCGAGTTTTGCATTTGTTTTTTCTACTTTGCTACATGAAAACAAAAGTGGTAAAAGCAAAATCCATTTGAGATATTGTATATTTTCCATTTTTCAAAGAAATGTTTATTATTAAGATTTGTAAGCAAAATAAATGGGAAAAAAGTATTCTGAGTATCACTTTTTAGAAAGTGATACTTGTATTTTGAGGTTTTTGGAAGAAAATTTTTAAAACTTCTGGATTTGTTCTTTGTAGGCTGTGGGCGTAAGTCCCGTTTCTTGTTTGAATACGCGATGAAAAGTTGCTTTGGAGTTAAAACCCGCCTCGAGTCCGATGGAAATAATCGCATAATGATTGTAGTCTGGATTGAGCAACATGGATTTTACTTCTTCTACGCGGTACTGATTGATATAAGTAAAAAAATTTGTATTTAGATTTTCCTTTAATGCCTCCGCTACTGTATTCGTACTCTCCTCGACCAAGGAAGCAAGTTTTGCTACTGAAAATTCCGGGTCTTTGTAGGGTTTTTCTTTTTTCATCAAGGTCTGTATTTTGTTAAAACATAAGACTATCTTATCGCTGATGGTTTTTTGTTCTGCCTCTTGTGCATAGATAGGTTGCTGCCTCCATACGTTAAAAAAAAGAAGTGCATATACTGCCAACATTGCTCCTAATGCAATACCCATAAATATCCAATCCTCTGACAAATAGTTCTGCTTCGGGGGAGAAACGTAATCTATGAGCAAAGAAGTACAAAACATAGCCACAATGAGTTGGATAAAAAAGAGTAAATTTTTTACTTGCAAAGGCACTAATTTCTTTTTTTCTTTCAAATGAAAATAGGCTTTAAACCCTGTCCAAACAATAGAAAAAACTAAAAATACATTCAAAAGATTGTGTAGAATAGGTACTTGCCCACTCCGAACCATCTCAAAAGTAGCAATGTGCGCCTCCATACCTTGGGCATACGAAGGAAATAAAACCAACATAAGCCAAACTAATAAAGGAATAAACATTGGTAATGAACTTTTTAACTGATATTCTTTCTGAATGTATGCGTGGAGATAAGCATGGAAAAAAAAAGCATTAGCCATAAAAAAAGTTTGGCTCATGCCCATCAAAAAAGAGTGGAAAGGGTAAATTTCTACTGATTCAAGAATCTCCAAAAGTGAACCCAAAAAATCTACTAAAATCCATATAATCAGGATTTTATGTGCATAATTTTTACTTTTCTTAAAAATAAAAAGGGTAAATGCTATCAAAGGCATTAACATCAATAACAAGTAAAGTATCAGAATAATGACCTCCATTATTTTTCCTTTTAAGCTACTTCTTCTATGTCAATATTTTCATAAATCTCTGATAGAGAGAGAGTAAGTTCTAAGTCATTCAATAGAATCACATCTGTATTGGCTAAGATATTATTGGGAGTGGAAGTAGTCATACACAATTTATTTTTTTCAAATATACTGAAAATTTGCAATTTTACAAAGTACCAGTCATTAGAAAAAACAAAAAAATCTGATTCACAAGCACTTGCAAATCAGATTTTTGATGAAAAATTCACTTTCTTTTCTATCAAAGTTTCAGCACTAAAATCAAAACTTACTGCTGTATTTTTAGATAATTTTTTGATGAGTTCTACATAATTGGAATCTCTGATGTCAGGTAGTCCTCCTTTCTGTTTGGTAGAAGACGCTAAAATTTTAGGTGCTTTTGATAATACAATCCTTGCACAGTATTGATATTCTAAACTGTTAATATGCTCTTTCAATAGCTTGATAGTATTAAAAATTTGCTTACACGCATGAGCAAAATTATCTCCTTTTAGTTCCACAAAAATTGCATATTTCTTATCTGCTTCACAGCAAAGCATGAGAAAGTCGCACTTGTTTTGAGTAGTGTCCTTAATTACACCGTCATCTATTTTTACTTTACAAAGTCTTATATCTCTCACATTTTCAATACGATATTCTCTTGACTCGCCTTTATCTTTACAAACCCAAGTGCTTTGTTGGTTGCAAGAGGTGCAAGACAGAAAGTTTTGCTCAAAGTAGTTGCAAGCACTTGTTATTTCTGATATTTTCATGTATTGTCTATTTCTATGAGCTGGTCTAAGGTATCATTAAGGATTTGGGAAACTTCGTCTATGCGCGAGGCTTCTATCAGCTTGGTTTCAGAATCATCATCTATAAGACTTTCAAATTCACCATCTTTGAGCATAAAAGCAGAAACCTGCTCAGAGGTAAGCCAAAAGTGTTTGGGAATTATTTTTTCTACTGCTTCTGGCTTTGTTTTGGCGATATTTCCTGCATACAAGCAGTTGTTCAAAGCCGTCAAAATATAAGGGCTGTGCGTAGGTAAAATCAATTTATTTTGTATATTGGCATTGATAAGCCAAGCGCAAAGTTCTACAAATTCTTTCTGACGATTAGGATATAAGTGTATTTCTGGCTCATCTATAATGCGTAAAATCGTCTTATTTTGCAAAGCAGACCAAAAAAAATCTTGCAAAATTCTAATCACTTCTTTTTGCCCAGACGAAGCCTCATTCAAATAAACAAAACTCTTAAAATCATCAGGTTCAAATATGATTTTTTCTCCTTCCTCGTCAATAGTATATTTCCCACGCATGATTTTTTCTAAATGTGCAATGATTTCTTCATAAATAGGCATTTCTGTTTTTTTGATTCCTTCTGCCACTAAAACCTGCCTAAAACCTCCTCTCCTTCTAAATTGAGGAATTAGAGTTTTGTCCAAGTAGTTGATTAAGCGCAATAATAGCAAATCATTGGAAGAAATATATTCATCTTTTCCACTCATAAGGGCATTTTCTAATTGAGCATAAATAGGTAAAAGTCTATTTTCTAATGAAACAGTAATATTGCGGTTAGGTAGAAAATATAGCGTTTCTTCTATGCCAAATAATTGATT
>JALOMS010000542.1 GCA_025455345.1 Thermoflexibacter sp.
CATTAGCCAATTAGGCATAGATGTTCGCTATACGGCTATGGGCAAAGGACTGATTGATACGCGCGACTTGCTTTATTTCTTGAGTTTGGTAAGTATATTTTTATACTTGACCTACTTGGTATTAAAAAGTAGAAAATGGTAAAAAAAAAAGAGACTTACAAGCAGTCCCTTTTTCCTATTAATATTCATCTATTACTTCATTCTTTGTTTGGAGATAGGGTTTCCACGAATCATCACCCATTCCTGAAAAATCGCGCAAAAATACAACAAAAGAGGGTTTGAAAGGCGCGTAAGGTAAAGGCATACCTGCTTCTTCTGGCGTGTAATCGCCTTTACGCGCATTACACTTTTTGCAGGCTGTAACCAAATTCGTCCATTTGGTTTTCCCTCCTCTTGAGCGAGGCATTACATGGTCTATGGTCAAATCCTCCCTTGAACTGCAGTACACACATCGGTGATTGTCGCGCTTAAAAACATTATGTCTGTTTAGCATGACGCTTTTGTAAGGCATATTCACATAGCTAAACAAACGAATCACGGATGGCATAGGAAAAGATTGACTGACGCTACGCAAATAGGTGTTTTCTACTTGATTGACAACTTCTGCCTTATCAAGAAACACCAACAAAAACGCCTTATAAACGCTACAAACCGTTAAGGCGCGGAAATCAGAGTTCAATACAAGCACTTTTCTTGCCATAGTTTTAGGTTTTTTGTACAAGTTGCTTTCAAATATACAATTTTATCTGCAACTTGATATTAATTTTAAGTTAATAATTTGAAAGCATATTTGTTACCAAATTATTGTATTTCAACTATTTTTTTTGATTTTTAGTTCAAAAGTTACTTTTTGCAATAAACAAGTGTTTTTTAATATTTATTTGTATTTGACTTTCTTTTAAATAATTTTGTTGTTTCCTCCGATAGAAAAAATTATTTAAAACATTTATTCTAAACAATTTATTTATAAATCCTAAATACTTTAATAATATGAAAAAATAATTTAATTATATATTATCATACAGAAGTAATCGTATGTATTAATTCTAATTTTTCCATGAACGAAAATTTGCTTCAAATCGACCAGTCTGTGATTTGGCATCCTTTTACTCCTTTAGTTGGACATCGCGAACCCTTACTAATTTCCTCTGCAAGTGGTTGTTATCTACATACTTCTGATGGCAGAAAAATCTTAGATGCCATTTCCTCTTGGTGGGTCAATCTCCACGGACATGCTCATCCTTATATTGCAAGGTCTATCGCTAAGCAAGCGCAAACCATAGAGCAGGTAATTTTTGCAGGATTTACGCACGAGCCAGCCATCAATTTGGCGAATCGCTTGCTTTCCATACTTCCTTCTAACCAATCCAAAGTTTTTTTCTCTGACAACGGCAGTACGTCTATCGAGGTCGCTTTGAAAATGACATTCCAATATTTTTATAATCAAGTAATTAAAAAACCAAAGATTATTGCTTTTGAGGGAGCTTATCATGGAGATACTTTTGGAGCGATGTCGGTAGGAGAAAGGAGTCCCTTCAATGCCCCATTTCGCCCATATCTATTTGAAGTGGAATTTATCCCATTGCCCACGCCAGAAAATGAAGAAAAAGTATTTGCCCAACTCGCCCAACTGATAGATACCAATGAAGTTGGGGCTTTCATCTTTGAACCATTGATACAAGGCGCAAGTGGTATGCGTATGTATGCTGCTGCTTGGTTGGACAGGGCGATTGCACTTGCCCAAGAAAGAGAAGTAATATGTATTGCAGATGAGGTATTTACAGGTTTTGGACGTACAGGAAAAAACTTTGCTTCAGATTACCTCAAGCACAAGCCAGATATTATTTGCCTTTCCAAAGGAATTACTGGTGGTTTTTTGCCTTTGGGAGTTACTACTTGTACGGAAAAAATCCAATTAGCCTATCGTTCTGAGGATTTGATGAAAACCTTTTTCCACGGACACTCTTATACCGCCAATCCTCTTGCTTGTGCGGCGGCAAATGCCAATTTGGATATTTTGCTAAGTGCAGAGTGTCAAGAAAATATCAAGAGAATAAGTAAGAATCACAGCCAATTTATCACTCGTTTAGGCTCCTCGAAGCGGTTAAAAAACATTCGTCAATTAGGAACAATTTTGGCAATGGACATCAATCAAAAAGGCGAAACATCTTATTTTCATGAAGCGCGTAATGCCTTGTATTACTATTTCTTAGATAAGAATATTTTGCTCAGACCGCTTGGCAATATCTTGTACATAGTACCACCATATATCATTACTAATGAGGAATTAGAAAGGATTTACAAGGAAATAGTCTTGCTGTCAAAGGTAAAGTTTTAAACCTATTTAGGTATAAGTAAATGAGCAAAAATAAACGTTTTTTGTATTCAGTTCCGTAGGAACTTGCGTTTTGTAAAACTAATAAGTGATGCCTGTATATAAAGCCTCGTAGCAATTCCATTGGGGAGGCGTAACTTACTGATTTAAAAAGAATTAGTTTCCTCCCTACGGGACTTTATGATAGCATAATGCTTGTTTTTTACAAAACTTTCGCCTCTACGAGGCTAAATTAGGAGTAAACCCAGTGAAGCACCTGTGATTAACCATGTTTTGTTTTTTTATTTCCTTGCTGTATTTAATATTGGATAGTTCAAACCAATGACCATCAAGCCCATGCCTAAAAATACTAAATCTTTGAGAATAAAAGCATCTGGAATCAAAATTCCATCAATGACATTGAAAGAATTGGGCGTGGTAAACATAAAACTCAATGTACTCAAAAATATGACTGTATTTAGCACTCCACCTGCCAATGATAATTTTTTGCTGAAAGGGAAAGTCGCTAACAATGCGGCTGTAATTACCTCAAAAATGCCAATAAAATTACTTACTTGTTGCTCATTACCAATCAGATACAGCCAACTCATCAGAGGACTATTTTCTACCAAAGGCTTTATCGCTTTTGCTTCCGTAGGTGTAAATTTGAAAATGCCAATCCACGCCAGTACAATCACCGTTCCGTACAAGGCAAGGTAAAAACCTGTTTTCGAAATCTTATTTTCCATGATTATTTTAATTTATGCTCAACTTTGGTGTGTACAGATTGGTAAAAGAGCTATCTGGCACGTTACCAAGTTGATAAACTTTTTATGGAAGCAAAGATACAAGCAAACAAGCCAATGAAATGTCAGCGACAAGACAAGCACAGGTCAAAATCAGCGAAATATTTAACTACCCTGCCATTCCTTAACCGTGTCTATAAAGCATCTTACCTTGTCTGGGTCTGTGTCAGGATAAACCCCATGCCCCAAATTAGCGATATATCGTTGTTTTCCAAATGCTTGCAACATAGTTTTTGTTTCGTTTCTAATCACCTCATAAGAACCATATAAAACGCAAGGGTCTAAGTTGCCTTGCAAAGTTTTGTGTTGTCCGATTATTTTGCGAGATTCTTGAGGGTTCATCGTCCAATCCAAGCCAATTACTTGGCAATTCATCTGTCCAAATTGTTTTCTGGCAAAAAAAGCACCTTTGGCAAAAACAGTTTTTGGCACGTCTATAATTGCCTCACAGATTTGATTGATATAAGGGATGGCAAATTCTTCATAATGTTCGGGGGTAAGGATACCTGCCCATGAATCAAAAATCTGCACTATATCCGCACCAGCACTGACTTGTCCTTTTAGATAATTGATAGTGCTTTCTGTGATTTTTTGTAAAAGCAAATGACAAAGTTGGGGTTCTTGGTACATCATTCCGCGAGCTTTGGAAAAGGTTTTAGAGCCACTTCCTTCTATCATATAGGCAAAAATCGTAAAAGGCGCACCCGCAAAGCCAATCAAAGGTACACGCCCCGCTAACTCTTTTTTTGTCAATCTTATGGCATCTAATACGTAAGCCAAATCACCC
>JALOMS010000543.1 GCA_025455345.1 Thermoflexibacter sp.
AAAATAGCAGAACGTTACGGCAATCTTTTTGATATTTATTTGCAAATCACAGGCGAAAATCCTTACGAACAGCCTATGCGTATCTATCCTGCGGTTCACTACACGATGGGTGGCTTGTGGGTAGATTACAACCTAATGACCACTATTCCAGGGCTTTATGCACTTGGCGAAGCAAACTTCTCTGACCATGGCGCGAACCGCTTGGGTGCAAGCGCGCTTATGCAAGGTTTGGCAGATGGCTACTTCGTCATTCCTTATACCATAGGCGATTACTTGGCGGGTATGAAAGCTGAAAAGGTAGGCACTGACCACCCAGAGTTCAAAAAAGCAGAAGATACTATCAAAGCGCAAATCAGTAAGCTATTGAGTATCAATGGAAACAAGACCGTTGACCAATTCCACAAAGAAATGGGCAAAGTCATGTGGGACTACTGCGGCATGGCACGCAACGCCGAAGGTTTAAAGTTTGCTAAAAAGCGTATGCAAGAAATACGTGAGGAGTTCTGGAAAAACGTAAAAGTAGTAGGAACAAACGAAGAACTGAACATCACTTTGGAAAAGGCGTTGCGCGTGGCAGACTTCTTAGAATTAGGCGAGCTGATGATTGATGACGCTTTCCAAAGAGAAGAGTCTTGTGGTGGACACTTCCGCACGGAGTACCAAACTCCTGACGGCGAAGCTGACCGCAATGATGACAAATATGCCTACGTGGCGGCTTGGGAATACCAAGGCGAAAACAAGCCCGAAGTGTTGCACAAAGAAGAATTGGTATTTGAAAATGTAAAACTCTCAAAACGAAGCTATAAATAAGAGTTATGAATTATGAGTTATGAATTTTTTATTTGTTGATAAATAGATTTAAAATTTATAATTCAAAATCTGTATATCCAATTTTATCTTGTTATTTATCAATATTATACAGATTTACAAACTCATAACTTATAACTAATAACTCATAACTTTAAGAATTATGAAAATAAAATTAAAGGTTTGGCGACAAAAAAATGCCCAAGACAAAGGCGGTTTAGCTACATACGACTTAAATGACGTTTCTCCTGATATGTCATTTTTAGAAATGTTTGACGTACTTAACGAGGAGTTACTATTAAAAGGAGAAGACCCAATTGCGTTTGACCACGACTGCCGCGAAGGAATCTGCGGAATGTGCAGTATGTTCATCAACGGCAAGCCGCATGGTCCCTTGCAGACTACGACCTGTCAGCTACACATGAGGTCTTTCAAAGACGGCGATACCATTGTAGTAGAGCCTTGGAGAGCAAAGCCTTTCCCCGTAGTGAAGGACTTGGTAGTGGACAGAACTGCGTTTGACCGCATTATCCAAGCAGGTGGCTACGTTTCTGTAAACACAGGCGTAACTGTGGACGCAAACGAAATTCCTATTCCTAAAAGCATTGCAGATGAGGCATTTAGTGCGGCAATGTGCATAGGTTGTGGGGCTTGCGTGGCGGCTTGCAAGAATGCTTCTGCTATGCTTTTCGTTTCTGCCAAAGTTTCTCAATTGGCAATTTTACCACAAGGGCAAGCAGAAAAGAAGCGCAGGGTACAAAAAATGGTAGCGACTATGGACGAAGAAGGTTTCGGTGCTTGCACCAACACGGGCGCGTGCGAGGCGGAATGTCCTAAGCAAATTTCGCTTACCCACATTGCCCGCCTGAACCGCGAGTACCTCTCCGCAAAAATTGCTTCCGAAGAAATGTTAGAGGAAAGCACCGCAGGGGGAATGTAGGAAATACTTTTATACCAACAAAAAACTCTTTAAGACGCAATCTTAAAGAGTTTTTTTATTTAGATTATTGATGATTAAGTAGTTGTATAAATTAAACTGTGGCATATCTTTTAGGATATACGTATATTTAATAATGAAATATACATATTAAAGCGCGTTTTATATTAAAAATGCTCATGTACTTAGGAAGAACATATAAAATATTTCCTATGTATTGCAACTGTTTTTGTCTTCGTACACGTCATAAATTCATATAACTTTATTTTCAAACCTTAAATTCCAATTTTTATGAAACAACTTTCCTTATTTTTTATGGCACTTTTATTTGCTTTGAGTGCGCTTGCCCAAAGCAGAACTATCACGGGTACAGTGCGTGATAAAGATAGCAACGGCGAACTCCCTGGGGTTTCAGTTGTTGTGAAAGGGACTACCACAGGCACAACCACAGATTTTAGTGGCAAATATCAAATCACTGCCAATTCTGACAAAGACATTTTGATATTTTCATTTGTAGGTTATATTACCCAAGAAGTCAAAGTGGAGCAAAGGCAAGTCATTGATGTTGTGTTAGAACCTGATGCAAGAAGACTTGAAGAAGTGGTTGTCATAGGTTATGGGGTTCAGAACACACACACTATTACAGGAAGCATTAGTAAAGTTATTGGCAAAAAACAAAAAAAATCAAAACCCATTGGCAATTATGTCATCAAAAAGCAAAAAAAGAATGACTTGCCCAATGATGAATCTTACGAAAAAGTAGAGGAAAATAAGTTCCAAACGCCACGCAAAGAGCCACTTTCTACCTTCTCGATTGATGTAGATGTAGCTTCTTACAGCAACTTACGTCGTATGCTCAACGAAGGTCAAAAGCCCCCTGCCGATGCAGTGAGAATAGAGGAAATGATTAATTATTTTTCGTATAATTACAAACAGCCTGATAATCAGCACCCTTTTTCTATTAATACAGAACTTTCTACTTGCCCTTGGAATGAAAAACACAAATTGGTATTGATAGGCTTGCAAGGCAAAAATGTAGCTTTGGACAACTTACCCCCTAACAATTTGGTGTTTTTGATAGACGTTTCTGGTTCTATGAGTGATGCCAACAAATTGCCTTTACTGAAATCTTCTTTTAGGCTCTTAGTCAAGCAGTTAAGACCGCAAGACAAGGTAGCTATCGTAGTGTATGCGGGCGCGGCAGGCTTGGTATTGTCCGCTACTTCTGGCGAAAACAAAGATAGAATTATTGATGCGCTGGACAATTTGCAAGCGGGTGGCTCTACCGCAGGAGGGGCAGGGATTCAACTTGCTTACAAGGTAGCAAAAGAAAATTTTATAGAGAAAGGCAACAACCGCGTTATTTTGGCAACGGACGGAGATTTTAATGTAGGTGCTTCCAGCGATAATGACATGGAACAACTGATTACAGAGCAAAGAGAATCAGGGATTTACATTACCTGTTTGGGTTTTGGCATGGGCAACTACAAAGACTCAAAAATGGAAAGAATTGCAGACAAAGGCAACGGAAATTATGCTTACATTGATAATTTGCAAGAAGCAAATAAGGTCTTAGTCAAGCAGTTAGGAGGTACTTTGCTTACCATTGCCAAAGATGTGAAAATCCAAATAGAGTTTAATCCAGCCAGAGTACAAGCCTACCGCCTGATTGGTTATGAAAATAGAATTTTAGATGCTGAAGACTTCACAGATGATAAAAAAGATGCAGGTGAACTGGGCGCAGGACACTCGGTTACAGCACTTTATGAGATAATCCCTGTAGGTGTGGAAAGTTCATTTTTAAAAGAAATATCAGACCTAAAATATCAAAAATTACAGTTAAGCGAAGCGGCAAACACCACAGAAGAAATGCTCACTGTCAAGTTCAGGTACAAACCGCCCCAATCTTCTAAAAGTACAGAAATCGTTGATAATGTATTAGATAAATCTATTAATTTGGAGAACACCTCTGAAAGTTTTAGGTTTGCTTCTGCAGTTGCTTTATTTGGAATGTTACTGAAAAATTCAGCATACAAAGCGCAAGGAAACTACGAAATGGTAAGCCGTTTAGCAAAAAATGCCAAAAGTAAAGATGAAGATGGTTACAGGGCAGAGTTTGTGAGGTTGGTAGAAACTTTGGAGTAA
>JALOMS010000544.1 GCA_025455345.1 Thermoflexibacter sp.
TTACGCTTTTGCTGTACCATTCAAACTGATATTCAGATAGTTGGTTATGCTTTAAGAATCCATTATTTACGGCAAACCTCAGCACACTGATTACATACCTCACTGACTTTTTGATGTGTTCTTGTGAATACTTTTTGCCTATGAGCAATCGCTCATATCCTTTCAGGAGGGGGATACTTATTTTCTCTATGCTGATTCCCTTATTTTTGGTATCTGCTAAGTAGTTGAGGAAGGTCTTATAATAGACATGATACGTTTCTATACTTCTATGTCCCAAATCCTTGCCCTCTCTTAGCTCTGTAAAGTGCAGGTGTTCTTCGCTTACTTCCTCATAAGTGGTAGCCACTTGGTTTCCCTCAGTCAGATAAAGTGTCTTTAACTCCTTTGCCGTTGGCTTATTGCCTTTTTGTAGCTCTAAGGCATAAATCCTCTTTATCTTTGCCTCTACTGCATCCAAGATGGCATTTTCGGGCAAGTCCCCTTTGAATCTTTCAGCCTTATTGTCAAAGAGCCTTGCTATCGCTGGCTTTACCTTCATTATACTAAATGGAATACCCCTACCACTGCCAATAATGCTAATGGTGCAGTTAATCACGCTGTTTTGCCCCTTTGCCCTGGGCGGTCTGTGGGAAAATGAAATCATTAGTGATAGGCTGGTCTTTTGGTATTTACTTCTTCCTCCAAGTATGTCACCCCATCATCCGCATCAAATCGGGTATCGATTTCTGTGATGCTTTGGTACATCTTTGACCACTGAGCCATGCCAAACTCACCGTATTGGGTTTGAATTGTATTCATTGCTTCAAGGTCAGAAGCCAAGGGCGTAAGTAGCATTTCTAAAATGCGTACTTGCATGAGGTTCAATTCTATTTGTACTTTTTCCATTGCTTTTAACTATTTGATAGTGATTAAATTAACTTACTTAGATTGATTTGAAAAACGGAACTATTCCACAATGGAATTGCCGTACCTCTGGCTTTTTAATTGGATTCTGTGGTTTCCAACTCCTTTTCAAAAAGCAATTCTATGTAGTTGCTCATTTTCATTTTTTGCTTTTTTAATTTGGCTTTAATTTGGCTAAGTATCACTTTATCAATACTTACACCTATTTTTTTCTTATCTGTACTCATATCTTTTATTCTTTTAGTGTGAAATTGTTAGACAAATATAATTATTGCTATTTTTAAATACAAATTTTACTAATAAAAAATTACATTTAGTTTTAATTATAACTTTTACTATTATATAAGTATTTGATAACTAATTTGTTGTAAATACAACTAAAAGTTATATTTGCACTATGATTAATATTTCAGAAAGAATAAAAGAGTTAAGGCTAAAAAAAGGCTGGACTCAAAAGGATGTGGCAGAAAAATTAAATATCACACAAGCAGGTTATCAAAAACTTGAAAGTAATGATAGTGATATTACTTTTTCAAGATTAAATCAAATTGCAGAAGTTTTTGAAATGCCAGTAGTGGAGCTAATAGGAGATGCTTCACAAATGTATAATGCGCTAAATAATGCAGAAATAGAGATTTTGAAAGAAACAAATAGTAGATTAAAGGAAGAGGTAAAAAAATTAAGAGGGGAAGTTTCTTATCTAAGTGAGATAAGAGAGCTGCAACAATCTCAAATAAAAAACCTTGAAAGCCACACTAAAAAATATGATTCTCAGTTTTTAAAAAGATTACCCAGTGAAGATGAGGATGTTTTTATATGGTTTGACTATCATGACTTAGCAGTTAGAAACTACACAATTTCTAAAAATGGCAATATCAAGTTTATTACTAATGCCTATTTTTATTCTTTTATTAATGAATCTATGTTTGAAGAGGCAGTTTTTACAGAGAAAGAAGCATTCTTAATTACTGCTTTTTATAGGTATATATTAATTTACGCAGTTGAACACTTATTTGAACCTGAGAAAAAAGATAAGTATGTTATAAATTCAAGAGGCGCAGTATCACAGAAAACCCGTTATAAGAGTATTACAAGTGAAAAAAGTATTACTAAAGTAGCTGAACAATTATATGATTCAGGACTTAACAGAGTATTATCAAAATTTGAAAGTGAGAAACTTCACCAATTTCTTATAGAGTCTGGTTTATTAAAGACAGAAGGATTAGTGGAAAAATTGAAGTTTATAGTTAGTAAGAAAATATTTGTCGCAGATGTCAAATCTTACCTTAAGGGAAGAGAAGAATTTTGGGATGAAGAAGAAGATGAAGAAGAAAGGGAGGAGAATGATAAGAAGTATAATGATGAGGAAGACCGCTTAGATGATTTTCTAAAAGCAAGAGGAGTCAGGTCTTATTAGTCTTTTAGCCTTTGTTGTTGTTTTTTCATCAAAAAAGCAGATGAATATAAGGTGATATTTTTTATAAGTGAGTGATAATTAAAAGGATAGATGGAAACATTGAAAGAAATACAAATTAATCCTGAGAAGTCATTAATTTGTGTGAAATTACAGGAAATACCCTCTCAAATTCAGAGGGTATTTAGGGAAATCCTTAATATTTCAGCCTTTGTTGTTGTTTTTTCATCAACAAATAAAAATTAAGTGTTTGAAAAATAAAAAGATATGGAATTATGGAAAGTATATTGGTATTGCCCAAAAATCGTGAGGAACTTAGCTTTTTGGCAGAATTACTTAAAAAGCTAAATATCACTGTCAAAGTGCTTAGTGAGTCTGAAAATGAGTTACTTGGATATGCGATTAACTATGAAGAACCAAGTACGGAAACGCTTTTGCAAATGTCTGCCCCTTCCTTGCATGAAGTTTGGGAAAATGAAGATAATGAGGTATGGAATAGCTACTTAACCAAAGAGGAATTAATAGCCAATGTATAAACAAAGAGATATAGTATTGGCAAAAGTAGTCTATACAAACCAATACCAAGCAGAGTTAAGACCTGCTTTAATCATTTCTAATGAATTGGTAAACAATAGTTTAGATTGTATCTTGCTACCTATTACCCATGTATTGCGAAATGACGAATTTTCTTTTTTGCTTTCTGATGACTTGGTAAGTGTACCCATGAAAAAGACAAGTGAGGTAAGAACGCATAAGGTCTTTGTATTGGAAAAAAGAGCAATTGTAAAGAAAATAGCAGAACTCAATGAGGCAGGTTTTGAGAAGGTCGTAGAAATATTTAAAGCCTATTTTGAGTAAGTTTAGTACATTTTTGTACTATAAGTATTTGAAGAATAAAAGGATATGGAAAATTTGAAAGAAATACAAATTAATCCTGAGAAGTCATCAATTTGTGTGAATTTTTGGGTACTTCTGTTGGGGATTCAGACAGAAGTATAGGAAGGATTTGCAAGGTGTAGAACTTATGGTAATTTTAATTTGCGTTTAATAGTTTTCTCTTTGCCGTAGGTTTTCTTTAATTGCTCTTTTTGAGTTTTTAACAGCAATTTGAGGGCATCAGTTAGATTTTCTTTCAATTCTTCTATACTTTGCCCTTGGGAAATAGCCGCAGGAAATTCCTCAATCTGCCCTATATACATTCCTGTTTGCTCGTTTTTTTGAATGATAATTGCTAATTCTGCGTTTTTCATTTTGAGTTTAATTTTTATCAAAAATAATCATTTTCTTACTAAAAATAGGGTTTTTAGCTTTTGTTGGTGAAAAAACACCTACAAAGACAGGTGAATCTAAGAAGACATTTTTTTCATAAGTAGTTGATAATTAAAGATGAATGAAGTATGTTTTTGTTTTTCTATGCCTACTGATTCAGGACAAAGATAAGCGGGTGTATGTGTGAGATAGTCCTACTGCTTATGCCTATCACTATTACGATGGGGATGGCTGTGAGGGCTTGGCAAAGTGCAGTCGAAAGGTGATAGAAACCTCTTTGGACTCCGCAGTAAGGGTATTT
>JALOMS010000545.1 GCA_025455345.1 Thermoflexibacter sp.
ATGCTAAGGGCAGTTTGTGGGTATGTGGAAGTGATTTTATCTATAAAGTAGATATTAAAAAGTCCAAGCCCAAAGTAACTCCTTTTGAGGTAGAAAATGAGTATAACGACCAAATCATTCCACTAAAAGCATACGGAAGAACCTATTTCATTTTATCCTCTGCGGCTTATTATTTTAATGAGCAAAAGAGTGAATTAGTGAAAGATAGTATTATGATTGGGCAAATCAATCACAAAGCAGAATTTATTAGCTATGATGATAAACTCCTATGGACGAATTATAAAAATCAATGGAATTTCTTTGGAGAGAAGCCTTTTAATAAGGAAAATTTGGTACTGTTCAAGTTGTTGAACAATATAGAAGGCATTATTCCTGACCAAGATGGGAAGCATTTTTGGCTTATCGCTCAGGGCAATAGTTTATTTAGGTTTGACGCAAGCAACCCTTTCCAATTTTCTCAAAACTATGGTTTATTGCTCAATTATATCAAAAATAAGAAGGGGAATTTATTACCTATACAAAACAAGTTTAACATAGATTATTACAACAACTCTCTGTCTTTTTCTCTTACTACACCTGACTACCTAAAAGGTGGCATGGTAGAATACCAATATATGTTGGAGGGTAATATATCTGATGGAAATACTAACACTTGGTCTGAGTGGACATCTAATGGCAATTTTATTTTTCCAATGTTGGGCAGCGGCAAATATACTTTGCGTGTTCGTAGTCGTAACGTTTTTGGCAATGTGATGGAAGCCGAGCCGTTTATTTTTCAAGTTCGTCCCCCCTATTGGCAGACCTTCTGGTTCAATGCCATAGAAGTAGGCTTTTTTGTTATGCTCTTGTTAGCCGCAGGTATTATTAATCGCTATTTGAAACACGAAAATCGCCTTTTAGCTATTGGGAAACGAATTATAACTATGCTTACTTTGGTAGTTTGTATGGAATTTTTACAAACTATCGTACAAAACTATATAGACATCAATGGTTCTCCTGTGAAGGATTTTGTGGTAGAAGTATTTTTAGCATTGATGTTACTGCCTTTGGAGTGGATATTGATGAAAATTATTACTGCACAATTCAAAAAGAGAAAAATAAAAACACTACCCCATAGTAGCAATACAGTTAGTAATATTCAGCCTACTTAATGAGAGTGATTGGAGGCTGTCCACAACTTAACTTTTTGGATAGCCTCTATTTATTGATAAGATTTACACCAATTCCTTTGTTATCAGTCAAGGACATTTGACCATTCTTGAGTACAAATCCCCCTTCTGCAATATCTTGGGCAAGGTCAAAACTTCCATCTAAATCAATGTAATGAGTGGCTTCGGAAGAGAATGCTAAATGTAGGGCGGCGGCAATACTGATTACACTTTCATCATTACACCCCCACATCAGTTGCATAGATGAGCGATGGGCTACTCTCATAATTTTTCTTGCTTCAGTAAGTCCTCCACTTTTCATGAGCTTTATATTAAAAATACCACACGCCAAAGGACGCTGTGCCAGCAAAAAGGCACTAATCTCATTGGTAAGAGATTCATCTGCCGCTATTTTTGATTTGATTTTTGGAGCTAAACTCCTCATATCTTCTATGGCATTAGCAGAAAGAGGTTGTTCTATAAGTTCTAAGTCTAATTTCTTAGTTTTTTCATAAAACTCAATAAATTGGGTTTTGGAATAGCCCTGATTAGGGTCAATCCGTATTTTTATTCTTTTACCTACCCATTTTCGCAGTTGGAATAGTCTATTTATATCTTCTTCTACATTTAGACCTAACTTGACTTTAAGAATTTTAAATCCTTTTTCTAAGTATTCTTCTGCTTCCTCTAAGGTTTCATATACCCCTTTAATCCCAATCGTAACCGAAGTAGGCAAAGAAAGGACTTTCTGTCCCCAAACTTGTACTAAAGGTTTGCCTAAAAATTTTGCATAGAGGTCATGTAAAGCTATATCTAAAGCGGCTTGACTACCTTTGCTATGAGGGAATTTTTGATAGACTTCATAACAAAGCTGTTGGAAATATTTGATTTCCTTGCCAATCAGCCATGAAAAATCATGTTTTTGTAAATTGGAAAAGGCATCATTGACAGACTCTCCTACTACCAGCTCAGAAGGCGCAGAACAACCTATTCCGATTTCTGGAGTATCTGTTTCTATAATCAACAATATGTTTTCTACATGATTAACTGTCTGGTAAGCAATAGTATATGGGCGAAGTAGTGCTAAATCCTCTTTGCTAATTCTGATGTTTGTAATTTTCATTCTTGCTTTTTAAAGAAAATCGATAAACAATGGTTCAAAAACTTAATATCCTAATGCCGCTCCATCAGAACGACTCAAATCAGATGCGCCTTCATAACTTCCATCAGCTAACCTCAAAATCGCATCTACCTTCCCTAATACTCCAATCTCTCGAATGATATGTCCCATGCTTTGAAGTCTATTTTTTACACTATCAGATATAGCTCCTCTCTCTACCAGAATGACATCTGGCTGCCATTGATGATGGAATCTCTTGGCATTAACAGCTTCTTGCATAGTCATTTTATGTTCTAAAACATTGATAATTACTTGATAAACCGTAGTAATAATAGTTGTTCCGCCAGGAGAACCAATGACCATGAGCAATTTTCCGTTTTTTTCTACGATAGTAGGAGTCATCGAACTCAACATTCTTTTATTTGGCATGATGGCGTTTGCTTCCCCCCCAATCGCTCCAAACTGATTAGCTACTCCTGCTTTGACGCTGAAGTCGTCCATCTCATTGTTGAGAAAAAAACCTCCCCCTTGTACCATGACCTTCGAGCCAAAGTAACTATTTAGCGTAGTGGTAATAGAAAAAGCATTCCCTTCCTTATCTACTACGGAAAAGTGTGTTGTTTCTACGCTCTCTATGGAATTGACGTTTCCTTCTTTGATTTCTGAAGAGGATGTTTTTTGAATAGGATTGATATTAGCATTGCGTTTTTTGTTATAGGAAGTACTAAGTAACATTTCTTGAGGAACTTTATAAAAATCGGGGTCTCCCAAATGCGTAGCTCTATCAGCATATACCCTACGTTCCAATTCTGTCATGGTATGTATCGTCTGTGAATTGAGTAGCCCCCATTTCTTAATTGGGTAGTTTTCAGAGCCTTGCATAAGTTGGAGAAGAGCAATCCCCCCACTTGAGGGCGGAGGCATAGAAATAACCTTACAATTTTTGTATTTGGTTGTTACAGGAGTTCGCCAAACTGCCTTATAATTTGCTAAGTCTTCTTTGGTTATCAAACCCTTGCCTTTTTCCATTTCTTTAATGATGAGGTCTGCGGTTTCACCTTTATAAAATCCATCGCTACCATTCTCGCGAATTCTTGCTAAGGTTATTGCTAATTCCTTATAAAAGATTGTATCTCCTTCTTGCCAGCTTCTATCCTCTCTCACCAAATGAATTTTATAATGATTGGTTTTGATGAATAAGTCTTTGGTGCGATTGATGTACTCTGCTTCTCGCTTTGTAAGTAGAAAACCATTATTGGCTAAATCTATGGCAGGTTGGACTAAATCCTTCCATGCCAATTTGCCAAATTTTTTGTGCATTTGATACATAGCATCTACAGACCCTGGCACGCCCACAGCCAGATGACCTATCAAACTCAAATCTTTGATTACATTCCCATCTTTATCCAAAAACATATCTTTGTGGGCTTTAGAGGGTGCTTTTTCTCTACCGTCTATACTTCCTATCTGCCCATCTTTGAGGCGATAAACGATAAAAGCACTACCAGCAATATTGCCTGCGACGGGATGTACGACAGCTAAGGCAAAAAAAGTTGCTACCGTCGCATCTGCTGCATTACCACCTTTTGTCAATATTTCTACAC
>JALOMS010000546.1 GCA_025455345.1 Thermoflexibacter sp.
GAATTATGCTCACAAAATAATATCGTTGTGTAAAAAAGAGGACAGTGGCAAAAGATATTTTTCATGAAATAGCAAAAAAAGCCCTTCAAAATGAAGGGCGGGAAATCATAAATGACCTCATTGGATTTTGTATTCTGCAATGCCTAATGAGAGTATCAATGATATAACTTTCATTTTTTTCAAAATAACCCACTAATTCATCTCACTTGAGGCTATTTTTAGGCATGCTGTATTATTTTGTCTCGCACATTCAAGTAACAAATCCTTAGTCTTTTACTATCTTAAAGATACTATTTTGTCCATCTTTGCTATGAACTTTGATGATGTATAGCCCCTTATTAGCCTCTTCCATTGCTATCTGTATTTGATGTGTGCCAGCATTGAGAGGCTGGACATTGTTTTTAAATATTCGCCCTGTTATATCAAATATAGAGATTTCTACGGTATTGGACTCTGGAATACTAAGGTAGAAATTAGCATAATCTTTGACAGGATTAGGATATAGCATTACATCAAACCTCAAATCCTGATTAGGAGCTTGATTAAAAAATTCTATATTGAACTTATTTGTTTTTTCTTCTACTCTTGCGTCCAATAAAGCCATTCTTGTATCATCACCCATAATAGCTTGCTTTACTGCTTCTGGACAAATGATAATGCCATCTACATCATAGCCCTCGTCTTTAGCAGAGAATTTGCTAATATCCGAAACATCTTCTATTTTCAAATACTTTACAAATCGATGACCCGCCTGTATCGCAGGGGCTACATCTACAAAATTAGTTCTGCACCCTTCACCCAAAAGTACCCAATTTTTGTCCAAAGACTCCGTGCCATAGATGCGCGCTCTTTCGGGGTAGTTTTCATCTTCATTATCCCCACAAGACTGATTGATTCGACCAAAACTGGTTTCTACCACTATCAAATCCGCAAAACTAACTGCTTTGCCAAGTAAAGTATTTTTATGACCTGCCTTGTATCCATATTTGTTATGGTCATAAACTGGACTTCCTAATTCTAAGACAATGCTCCCACCAAAGCCTAATGAAACAAAATTATAGGTATCATTTTCTTGGGGTGCGCCCAGCGTATTTTCTGGATTATTGCGCTTACGAGTAGGTGTATCGTCTATGTCTTTACCATCTTTACGTTTTTGCTCATTATAACTAACCACTTTGATAGCATAGTCTATACAAACTATATTAGGTGCACATGCTTGTTCCAAATCCATACTAATATCTCCTATGGTATTTCTATCTCTGTAATTAATACTAAAATAAAACAAACCTGCCAAACCAATTTGACCATCTTTCTTGTTCGCTTCTGTCCCTAATTGGAAGGCATTACAATCGCTCTGACTATACGTCTTCCCATCTTTTCCATATCTGTGTGCCAAGCCAATTTGTCCATTGCCTTTTACTTGAGTAAAAATAGTTTTGTCCAATTCAAAATAGTCCCACTGCTCTGTAATTAGTTTAGAAACATCTTCTCCTTGTATAGGGCAAAAGGTTTTATTTGACTTTTTCAAATTCAAGCGTAAACGCCAAAGGCTACCAGAAGGCACATCAGACACTTCGCTTTGCGCTACTTTTAATTCTCCAAAAACATAAACACTTCCATCTTCATTTCGCTCAAGATAGGCACCTTCTTGGAAAATCATCTTTAGACTTTCTGGTTCCTCGAATGTTATATGATTATCTTTAAGTAAAAATCGCTCTTTAGCAGGACTACATGGTGTAGAGCAAATAGTTACAGGGTTATTGCTCACATTTTTGTTACAAGTTCCTGTGATAATTTCCCATGAAGGTATATTATTTCCTGTATAATTTACTTGGAACATATTGTACCATCTACCTGTGTTAAATTGAGAAGGTTGTCCACTAAAATTGGCATTGACTATTTTATTATTTTGCCCTACTGCAATATTTATCACAGAGGTATTAAAGTTTTCATAACCAAAAGTTGCGGTACGAGAGCCATCTTCGTTATAAGAAATACATTCTAAAATAGGAGTAATTGCTTGTTGCTTATCTTTTACCAGTACCCTTACTACCTGTTTGCCTGTCAAAGGTGAGCCACAAGTATTGTCCATCACAGTAAATTCCATTTCATACGGTGTACACCTTGCAGGAAGTTTATCAAAGCATACATTCAATAACAGTTTATCGTTTTTCCCATTGGTGATTGTGCCTGTATGTTGTAATAAAATACCAGTAGTATCTGTAAAATTCAATGCTCTGATACTTGCTTTAATTTTAGTATTGTTATCAATATCATTCACTTGTAGCTTAGTACACTTATTGGTAGCGTCGACCTCTATGGGTAAAACATCACTTACATCATAAAACTCCTCACTATCAATGAGTTTTAGCTTAGCCGTAGGCGCATTGTTCCCACCACAATCCAAGACCATGATTTGAAATTCCCTAACAGTTTCTCCTATTTTTACACCATTTCTTCTTTCCTCACAAGCGACTGCAAAGACAAAAAGTCCTGTTTCTGACGCAGTAAAAGTCATCTCTCCAGTAGCCGAGCTTATTTGCATAGGTGGATTTCCTTTTACCATATTATTAACTCCATAACCAGGTAGCCATTCCACAGGTGCATAAGGCGCAGACATCCCCCAAGGAATGACATCAAAAGGACCACTATTACCATTGGTAGGAGTACGCAAAGAATAAGACAACTGGTCTCCATCTGCATCAGTAGCCGCAAAACTAAGTGTAAATGGTTGATTTAGACAAGCATAAGGATTATTTGCTTTAGGAAAACGGGGCGTAGAGTTGATAAAATTATTAGAATTTTGTCGTATTGGAGGAAATTCCGTATAAAAAGTTTGTCCTGAAGCACCAGGATCCTCTATATTCTCAATAATATTATTCCTACAACAGCGTTCCCAACTGATGTAATAACCATTAGGGTCAGAAAAGAATGAAGGGTCTAAAATAAAATCTTCTGAATAAATGATATGCCTTGTTTTAAGAGACCCTACTGCACATTTCGGGTCTACATAAGGAATAGGTGTGTCAGAAATTTCTGATAAAAACATAAAACCATAACGCACTCCATCTGAAGCTCGTGTCATAGCCATCAGTTCTGTATCAATTCGCTTATCATCTGATTTGCGAAATATTGCTGGAAAAATAAAACCAGCATCTTTGGCATCAGGCAAGCCATTTACATCATCAAAATATAAATTGAGGGTAAAGCGATAGCGATTCCCTGAAATATGTTTCATCTCGATTTCCCCACCTACTATGTGAGTAGCATAAGCAGATGTAAGGAATAAATGAAATAAAGCAAAAAATAGTATTTTTCTTAGCATAAATGTGATTTTTTAAAGAAAGTTAAAAATGTGATTTTTCAAAGTTTAAATTATACTTTTCAAAGAATAAAAACTTGTAAAAATGTGTTATTAAGCATTTTGTAGTCAATAAATGGCACAGATATTCCTTAGAATGTGAGTAAGCAAAATAAAATTATTTAAAAAAATTTACACCCGTCTTAATAAGTTACAAATGTATAAAAATTTATGTAATATTTCCTAATATATAAACACAAAAATAAAATCTAAATATCAAAATTTCTTAAGATAAGTTCCGTGAGTAGGTAATTTGAATAAAACCTATTATCTTGCGAAAGATTTAGATGTGTCTATGGAAAACTTTGTGGTATCAGCAAGAAAATATCGTCCAGCTACTTTTGATACAGTAGTTGGTCAATCCCATATTACTACTACCCTCAAAAATGCTATTAGGAATAATCACTTGGCGCAGGCATTCTTGTTTTGTGGACCAAGAGGCGTGGGTAAGACCACTTGTGCGCGTATTCTTGCCAAAACAATCAACTGCCTCAACTTAACCTCAGAA
>JALOMS010000039.1 GCA_025455345.1 Thermoflexibacter sp.
CTTTTCTTGGACAGTGTTCAGGTACTCACTCCCTTCTGTAAGAGATTTGTAAGGAGCAACTTGTTGAGAAAAAGCTAAAGAATAACACAGTATAGAAAATATGAAGGAGAAAAAAAGTTTTTTCATGATGAATTTGATTTGGTTTTGTCAAAAATAGTAAAACCAATGCAGAAACGCAACTTTATAAAACAAGAGATTTTATTTTGTAAAAACCGCATCTTGAATCGGCTGATTCACTGAAAACCGTTTCCAATCTATGTCCATCCATTTTACTCCTTTAAAATAAAGTCGCACACGAGTCGGTTGGATAAAATTCACATTTTCCGCTTTTTTAAACAGAGAGTAAATGCGGTGATGATAGCCTACTTCTGTATCAAATCCTACCATTCTGATATAAAATGTCTCCTTATCTATGCCAAAAGTAGTGATATTTTTCTTGGGGTCTATAATCTGAATAAAATAACAATCATACCCCTCCACTTGGTCATCTGCAAGTCTTATTAACTGAAAATCTGGATTTTGGGCAAATCTAAAAATGCCAAATCCAAAATTGTTACTCCATGAAAAGTGAGCTTGGTAGGGTTTGGCGACTTCTGACAAAAACATCTCTGATTGTTTCCCATCAAAAATCAATTTGAAAAATACAGAATCTCCATAAGCCGCATCAAATCTCACCTTCCCATTTGCCTTGTGCGCTTCATTGTTTTCAGTTGGATAGACTCTATACATGGCATATTTGTCGAAGTGCATCTTTTGGTCTAATCGCCCATTAGGAAAAAAATCTGCCTCTCCATCTAACAAGAGTGTTTGAGGACTCTGCCAAGTATCTCCTCCAGCAGTTTCTATGGCTTTGAGAAGGATTTGGAGCGGGCTTAAATCTTGACAAGTTCCTGAAAATGAATATAATAATAAGGCAATAATTACTATTTTTTTCATTTGTACATTTTTATTCAACCAAATAGGCAAATAATTGGCACTTTTTCAAATTATTTAGCTAAAAATCATCACATTATGTTGGAAAATTTAGTGAATCATCTAATTTTGCATTTTAATCTGCTTTTGACCTGCCTATTTATTCTTTACTTATTGACTAACAAGCAAATACACTTTTATCAATTATAAATAAGAAAATGAAATAATAACTTATTATTACCTAAACGTATCAAATGTATTCACTACGTAAGTTATACCTAACTTGCTGTCTATTTTTGTCTTGCGTTTGTATATTTGCCCAACAAAACCGAATAGATAGCTTACAAATAATTTTAACTAATCATCATCAAGAAGATACTAATAAAGTAAGCCTCTTGGTTGATTTGGCTTATGCTTATCAGTCCATCAATCCTGATTCTGTATTATCTCTAAGCAAACAGGCATATCAACTATCCGAAAAGCTCAGTTATCCCAAAGGGCAAGCATGGGCTATGCACCGCGCAGGAAATGCAAGTTGGATGAAAGCCAACTATCCTGCCGCTATGGAACATACCTTAGTTGCTCTACGGTTATTCGAAGGAATTAATGACAAAAAAGGAATTGCTAACTGCTACAACCTCATTGCCAATACCCATAATATGGATAAAAATTACGAAAAAGCAATGGAGTATTATTTCAAATCCATAGAGATTTTTGAGCAATTAGGAGATAAGTTTAGCATAGGGCGCGCCTACTCGAATATCGGAAGAACCTACTATGTCCAAAACAATTATCCTGAAGCTATTACATATTTAGAAAAAGCATTGTCAATCTTAGGCGCACTACAAGAAAAAAACATCTATGCGGCGGCTCTTAATACGATGGGAGATGTCCAACAAAAATTAGGAGATTATCAAGTAGCTCTATCCTATTATTTTCAATCTTTGGCTATTTCCGAACCTCTCAATATTAAGCGCATTATTACGTATAGCACCAGAGGTATCAGTGAGGTATATCAGTTGCAGGGGAAGTACAAGGAGAGTAATGAATTTGCCAAACGCACAATGGATATTGCTAAAGAAATAGGCTATAGAGAAAATGTCAAAAATGCGGCTTTCATCTTATCAGCCAATTACAAAAGCTTGGGAGATTATCAGCAATCTCTATGGTATTACACGCTTGGTAGTGTAGAGAAAGATAGTATGTTTAATGCCGAGAAAGAAAGACAAATAGAAACCCTACGCTCCAATTATGAATTAGAAAAACAACAAAAAGAAATTTCTTTGCTTACCAAAGAACAACAATTGCAGAAAAAAGAAAACAATACACTGATATTATTTATTGTTGTCATCTTATTGATACTACTTATTTTATACTTACAGCTACATTGGACGCGAAGAGATAAAAGACTTCTTTTAGAACAAAAACAATTACTCCAACAACAAAAAGAAGAAATCAGAACTATCAATGACCACCTCGAAGAAATAGTAGCAGATAGGACTTATGAGTTAAGTAAGACGATTGAGAATCTGACCAAACAAAACCAAGACTTACAACAGTTTTCTTACATTACCTCACATAATCTACGCGCTCCTGTAGCTCGCATATTAGGATTACTCAATATCTTCAATCAAGAAGACATGAATGATGAATTTAACAAGCAACTGCTCTTACATCTCCGCACTGCCTCTGTAAGTCTGGACGAGGTGATTAAAGATTTAACTAATATCCTTTCTATCAATAAAACAGTGATTGTCAAGGAAAGACTTAAAATAAGTGAAGTAGTAACTTCCGAACTTGCCCATTTGGAAGAACAAGTAAGTGCTTCCAATGCGCTAATCAAGACAAATTTTACTGAAATTGATAATATTTATGCTATCAAGGTATATATACAGAGTATTGTCCACAATCTACTCTCTAATGCGATTAAGTACAGGTCTCCAAATAGAAATCCATTGATAGAAATAAACACAAAGTTACAAAACAATCACGTATGTATCTACTTCAAAGACAATGGATTAGGTTTTGATACTAAAGATTCATACAAAATTTTTGGCTTGTACCAACGTATGCACACACACGTCGAGGGCAAAGGAATGGGGCTATACATGGTCAAAACACAAGTAGAAGCAATGAATGGGCGTATAGAAGTTGAGAGCAAACCCAATGAAGGCACTACTTTCAAAATATATATTTCGTATAATTAAAGTAAGTTTGTTTAAACTTTTTGATAATTTATTAAATTTAAAGAAAATTTAATTTTCTATATTTGCCAATATTTTACAAAACATTTAGAATTCATGCTTTGTAAAAACAACTCTCTACAACAAACAAAACCTACAACTTTATCATTTTCTTTATCTTACACAACATCACAGACCATAGATATGAAATATATGTTTACCTTTTTTAAAACTTTTGCGCTGACAATCACCTTGATGGGTGTATTTGCTTTCCAAGCATTGGCGCAAAGCGAAAATACGAATAAGTCGTATTTTAGGCAGTTAGGGCAGGAATTACCTACACCTAACAATTACCGCACTGCTTCGGGCGCACCTGGGCATGAGTATTGGCAACAAAAAGCTGACTACGACATCAAAGTAGAACTTGATGACGAAAAACAGCGCATTACTGGCTCTGAAAGAGTAACTTACACCAACAACTCTCCTGACCCACTCAACTATATTTGGTTGCAATTAGACCAAAATATTTTGGACAAGGAATCTGATTACTACAAAACACAAACAGGCGCAGGGCGCAGAGGTGGAATGTCCCAACTAAGCGATAAAATCACTTCTGGGCAAATTAAGGCATTGGCAGACCGCAGTTTTGATGGCGGGCATAAAATCCAATACGTGCGCGATATTGCAGGTAATCCATTGAAATACACCATTGTAAAAACAATGATGAGAATAGACCTTCCAAAAACACTTCGCAAAAATGAAAAGTTTGTATTTAACGTAGGTTGGTACTACAATGTAAATGACCGCCAAAATCCAGCATTGGCAGCAGGTAGCAGGGGCGGTTGCGAGTTTTTCCCTGAAGATGGCAATTGGTTATATTCTATCACACAATGGTTTCCAAGAATGGCAGTATATGACGACTACAATGGTTGGAATCACAAACAATTCTTAGGGCAAGGCGAGTTTTCTTTGACTTTTGGGAATTACAAAGTGGCTATCACCGTTCCTGCTGACCACATTGTAGGAGCAACAGGCGAACTGCAAAATGGCGCACAAGTCCTCACCGCAGAACAGCAAAAACGCTTTGCAGAAGCAAGAACTGCTAAAAAGCCTGTGGTGATTGTAAACCAAGCAGAAGCAACTGAAAAAGAAAAAACAAAGGCAAAAGACAAGAAAACTTGGGTATATTACGCTGAAAATGTGAGAGATTTCGCTTTTGTAAGCTCTCGTAAGTTGATTTGGGACGCTATGGGCGTAAAAATTGGTGCAAAAACGGTCATGGCAATGTCCTATTATCCCAAAGAGTCCAATCCGCTTTATGGACAGTATTCTACCGAAGCAGTAGCCCACACATTGAGAGTTTATTCCAAATATACTTTTGATTATCCTTATCCTGTGGCAATTTCCGTAGAGGCTTCTAACGGCATGGAGTACCCAATGATTTGCTTTAACTATGGTCGCCCTGAAAAAGACGGAACTTACTCTGATAGAGTGAAATACGGTGCAATTTCCGTGATTATCCACGAAGTAGGGCATAACTTCTTCCCTATGATTGTAAACTCTGACGAAAGGCATTGGACTTGGATGGACGAAGGTTTAAATACTTTCTTGCAGTTTTTGGCAGAGCAAGAATGGGACAGAAACTATCCTTCTTCGCGTGGTTTCCCTAAAAATATTGTAGATTATATGAAGTCCGACCAATCAGAATTAGAGCCTATTATGACTAATTCTGAATCTGTGAAACAACTTGGACCTAATGCGTATGCAAAACCTGCTACTGCACTTAACATTTTGAGAGAAACTATTTTAGGGCGCGAACTTTTCGACCATGCTTTCAAAGAATATTCTAAGCGTTGGATGTTCAAACACCCCAACCCTGCCGATTTCTTCCGTACTATGGAGGACGCTTCGGGCATTGATTTGGATTGGTTCTGGAGAGGTTGGTTCTATACTACTGACCCTGTGGATATTTCTATTGACAAGGTAGTAGAGGGCGTTTTTGATACTAAAAATCCAGAAGTAGAAAAAGCAAGATTGCGCGCAGAAAAAGCAGGAAAGCCAGAAGAATTGGGCATCCAACGCAATAGAAAAGACGTTCCGCAAACCGCAGTAGAAGCAAACCAAGATTTGCTCGACTTCTACAATAGTTACGACCCATTGGCAGTTACAGAAGCAGACAAAAAAGCATATCAAGCATATTTGGCTACACTTTCTCCTGACGACAAAAAATGGATAGAGGCAAACAAATATTTCTATCAGTTGGACTTCAGCAATGTTGGCGGTTTGGTAATGCCTTTGATTATTGAGTTCGAGTACGAAGACGGCACCAAAGACGTAGAAAGAATCCCTGCGGAAATTTGGAGAATAGACAACAAAAAAGTAAGCAAAATCTTTGTGAAAGACAAGAGAGTAAAATCGTTCACGCTTGACCCTTACTCTGAAACTGCGGATATAGATGTTGCTAACAACTCTTTCCCACGCAAGCAAATGCCTACGCGCTTCGAGTTGATGAAACAATCTCCTTATATGCGTGGTGTAGGTGGCTCAAATCCTATGCAACAGCAGAAACAAGAGAAAAAAGCAACAGGTGGCGGCGGCGGTAGATAAGAAAATTTTGATATACTAAAAAAACTTCTCCAAGAACATTTGGAGAAGTTTTTTTTGATGATTATTAAATGCCCAACCCAGAAATATCTTTTTATGTATGATTGGACTTTTGATGGTTCGGAGTTTTACTGAAAGTTTTTTGGCATTAAATTTTCTTATTCACAAATAAAACAATAATTTGCCCTCTTAATTTATTACATTGTAAGTTTAATACATCTTTGTATGCTTATTTTGTGATATTATTATAAAAAAGCGCAATTCAAAAACAACCCTCTTAATTTAGTTTGTTCATCACAGATGTTGCTTATTAGTATTGTTTGGAATTGCTATTTGCATTTTTCTGAAGTATTTGTTTGATTCAATATGTCAAAAATCAAAAAAATAAAAGTCATCAATGGTGTCTATTGGGTAGAAATCAAAGAAGCAGAGCTTTATATCTTATGCGGCTGTCCTGCCGATACGGTAAAGCATTTGAAAAAGAGGGGACTCATAGAAGAAATTGAAAAAGAAGGAGTTGTTTGTGAAACAGGACCTAATGCGATTCTATTATCTGATGTACTTATGCAGAATAGTAGTTTTTCTAACTTGACCGAGTTTCCTGTATTACAAATGCTCTATTTACAAGGTATGATTATACCTAATCACCCTAATAATACTGGCATAAAGCCCATGTTAGTAGGTACGGAGGAACAGGTCAAGGCTCAGATGGAGTATATTTATCGCGGGAATTACGGTTTGGTAAGCAAAGAAGAGATGATGGATGCGGGAGCGACTTGGGAGGAAGCAGAGGAGATGATGAAAGTAAAATTACGCTTTGCTTTTGGCAAAATTACGCCTTCTCACGAGCTATTGGACAATCGAATCGTAAAAAACGAAGCTGTAGAAATTCGTAATCAAGTCTTTATCAAACGCATCGCTTTTAATATTTATGAAATTATATACGAAGATGAAAAGGTACAAATAGACCTCAACCTTAGTGCAGGTGAGCTATATGACCCACCTTATCAGCTTGGTTATCACTTTATCAATCGCGAATATTTTGCAGTAATTCACTCTGGAGAGGGGGACGGTTGGGACTTACATAGACCTTGTATGGCAAGTGTGATTGTATTTCAAGGCAAAATCTATTTGATAGATGCAGGTCCTAATATTTTAGCAAGTTTGAATTATCTGGGTATCAGTGTGAATGAAATAGAAGGTATATTTCACACCCACGCCCACGATGACCACTTTGCAGGGCTAACTACTTTAATTAGAACAGATAGAAGGTTCAAATACTACGCAACGCCCTTGGTACGTATGGCAGTAACCAAAAAACTTTGTGCATTGATGTCTATGCAGGAGGAAAGTTTTAGTAGTTTTTTTGATATCCATGACTTGCCTTTTGATGAGTGGACTGACGTAGATGGCTTAGAAGTAAAACCTGTGTATTCTCCTCACCCTGTAGAAACCAATATTTTCTTTTTTAGAGCCAATTGGATAGATGGCTACAAGGTGTATGCTCACTTAGCAGATGTAACTTCGGACGAGGCATTGAAAAAAATGATTACAGACAATGCCAAAGAAAACGGCATCAGTGAGGAACGATTTGAACAAATCAAGGCAAAATATATGTATCCCGCGCATCTAAAGAAAATAGACGTAGGGGGGGGAATGATACATGGTCATGCAGAAGATTTTAGAGAGGACAAATCGCATAAAATTGTCTTAGCGCATACCTCTAAGCCTTTGACACTCAAGCAAAGAGAGATAGGCTCGTCTTCTGCTTTTGGTATGGTAGATGTGCTTATCCCTACCAATCACGACTATTTAATTACCTTTGCTCACAATCATTTGAAAAATTATTTTCCTAATGCGTCCGAACATGAATTGAACTATTTGCTCAATCACCCAATAGTCAGCTATAATGCAGGTTCGCTTTTGCTCAAAAAAGGACAAGAGGCTAATTATGTCTATTTGCTGATTACAGGTTCGGTAGAGTTTCTACATGCCAAAACAGGCAAACATGATACCCTACCAGCAGGCTCATTTATAGGCTTTTATGCAGGATATTTAGGACTTCATTCGCCTGAAACTTATTGGGCTTCTTGTAATATCCAAGTCTTACAAATCCCAAGTACGTCGTATAGAGAGTTCGTATCAAGAAATAATCTATACAGCGAGCTAAAGCGAATGGAAGAAAATATATTGTTTTTACAAAGTACATGGCTATTTGGAGATGTGGTATCTTTTCCGAGTTTGGCATTGGTAGCCAAGCAGATGCAGAAAATTAGGCTATCACATAACTACCAAATTCCTATCTTCCAAAGTGAGAAATACCTAAACAATCCTTTCTCTGCCAATGTAAATACTGATGACGATATGCTTCATCTTATTGCTGAAGGAATCATATCTATCAAACACATAGACAGAGATATAGATACTTTGGAAAAATCAGATTTCTTAGGGGGAGATAAGACAATTTTAGGCAATCATCGCAAATTTGATTTGAAAAACGTCAAGGCGGTATTACCCAAAGATACTACCTTATTTGCCATTCCAGCCATCGCTGTAACAGGAATTCCTATTGTACATTGGAAACTCTTAGAAACTTATAATAAACGAGTAAGGGCTATTTATAATGAAGTGCAATAAATAAAAAGCTACTATCTGTGAGCAATTATTTATTTTTGCTACATAAAGAAACTTTTATCGTATTGTTTTGCGTTTTGCAAGTGTTAAATAAATCAAATTCATAATTTTACATCACTTCACACACAACTTAAAAAGCATTTGGTAGAAAAAGTTATTAATCTGGAAGACATCTCATTAGTAGATTTTCTGGGCGTAGAAAATGCCAATATCAAGGAAATAGCACAAGCATTCCCCAATACCAAAATTATCGCACGAGGAGGAGAAATACGTATCAAAGGGAGTAGCACAGAAATCGTTAGGATTAATGAAATCATTAACTCCTTATTGGAACATTATAATAAATATAGCAAAGTTACTCTTGATAATGTACAAGTATATCTCAATGCTAATCCAGACCAGATTCCTCTGCATGACCTTGCAGATGATATTATCTTGTATGGAGCAAAAGGTGCAGCAATCAAACCGCGCGGACATAATCAACTCAAATTAGTTCAGGCTATTTATAACAATGATTTAGTTTTTGCTTTGGGACCTGCGGGTACTGGAAAAACTTATATTGCAGTAGCTATGGCAGTAAGGGCATTAAAGAATAAAATGGTAAAAAAACTCATTATCACTCGTCCCGCAGTAGAAGCAGGCGAAAATTTGGGGTTTCTCCCAGGTGATTTGAAAGAGAAAATAGACCCTTATTTGCGACCAATTTATGATGCTTTAGAAGACATGATTCCTGCGGAAAAGCTAAAGTTTTATCAGGAAAAAAATGTCATAGAAATCGCTCCTCTTGCTTATATGAGAGGACGCACTCTTTCTAATGCCTTTGTACTCTTGGACGAAGCCCAAAATACTACCCAAATGCAGATGAAAATGGTATTGACCCGCTTAGGAGAACACTCCAAGATGGTAATTACTGGCGACGAGTCCCAAATAGACCTACCAAGAAATCAAAAATCTGGTCTAATACACGCCGCTGATATTCTGAAAGATACAGAAGGTATTGGTTTTGTAAGAATGGAAAGCAAAGATGTGATTCGCCACCAATTAGTCAAGAAAATAGTCATGGCTTATGACAAGTTTGAATCAGAACATCCTCTGCATCACACAAGTAAGCAATATCCCAAAAATGATTAAATAATAGGAGAAGTTTTTTCTTCTCTGAGCTAATACTTCACCTTTGGAAGTCTTCATAGATTTGGCAAAGGTGAAGTTATTTTTTATGTTTTTTTTGCAAAACCTACTTTAGTATTTTCACGTATAACATATACATCTTCTTTCAATCTACTTACAAACAAGTTTTTACGGGATTAAATAACTTTGTCAAGCTTATGAATGTAACTATGCTCGATTATAGCAAACTGATTTTGGAGAAAGTCAGCTTTGATGCGGGACTTTTTGAAAACGAACTTCAAAAGTCTAAGCGAAACTTAGTTGGTAATGAAATTGATGACTTACGCAAATGGTGTCATGACAAATTTGGAGATAGATACCAAGCAACTATAATGAAACATCTTGGTGTAAGGGCGACAAAAAGTAACAGATAATTTTGCAAAGACCTTTGTGAGTTTTCACAGAGGTCTTTGAATTTTATGGCTTTTTATTATAAATCTAAGAAAAATAATTAACTTTATACCTAATAATATCTCCTTAAGAATCAACAATGAAGATTTTACACACTGCGGATTGGCATTTAGGACACTATCTAAGAGGACAAGAAAATAACCGATTTGATGAGCATGAATACTTTTTAAGATGGTTATTGGACATGATAGAGTCCCACAGTATTGATTTATTGATTTTGGCTGGGGATATATTTGATTCTACGAATCCTCCTCATTGGGCAGAAGAACAATATTATAGATTTTTGGCTGAAGTACGGCAGACGCACTGCAAAAATGTGCTGATAATAGGCGGAAATCATGACTCTCCTAACAATCTCAATGCACCCAAGCAAATTTTGAATTTTTTAGATATTCATGTCATTGGTAAGGCAAGTGAAGTCCCTGAAGACGAAATAATCATTATTAACAATAAAAAATCTTCTATCCAATTAGTGGTTGGTGCTGTACCTTTCTTACGAGATAGTGATATTCGCAGGTCTGTGAATGCAGAAAATATTATGGAAACGGAAAGGAGAATCAAAGCAGGCATACTGCAACACTATGCCCAAATAGCCCATTTAGTAAAAAAATATAAAGAGGAAGGTATTCCTGTAATTGCGACGGGGCATCTCTATGCCGCCAAAAGCCATACTTCTGACAGTGAGAAAGAAATACATATAGGCAATCAAGGTCAAATCGACGCAGAAAGATTGCCCACTATTTTTGATTATATAGCACTGGGACATATTCATCGCCCCCAAAAAGTAGCAGGACTCAATCATATCAGGTATTCGGGGTCTCCTATTCCCCTTAGTTTTAGTGAATATACAGACCATAAGCAAGTGATTATCATAGAAGTAGATGAAAAAGGATTGACAGATTTGCAAGAAATTCCTATACCTCTGATGCGTCCTCTACTAAGTTTTAAAGGCACAGTAGAAGATGTAAGTAAGCAAGTCTTGGACTATAAAAAAATGACAACCCTCTCCCCTTGGGCTGAGGTCAAAATTAATACTAAAGAATACGAATACAATATTCATGAACGCATCCAAGCATTGGGAAAGCAAGTAGGTTTAGATATACTCAAAGTGAGTATCGAACATGATAAAGCAGGCGCGCAAAATGATACTATACCTACAAACCTACAATCACTTCATGAATTGACCCCTTTACAGGTATTCAAACAGAAATGTGAAAATGAGCAAGTAAATTTGGAAGAAGATAAATATAAGGAAGTTCTCGAAGCATTCCAATCTCTCTTAGAAGAAGTAGATGAGGACAATATCACGGCTCTGTCTTAGATTCTTACACCCAGAATAGTAATATCATCTCTTTGCTCTGTGCCTTCCAATTGGCTAAAAAGCTCATCTTCCAATTGTTCTTTTTGAATTCTAAGAGGCTGAGAAGCCAACAGCGAGAGTTTTTCTTGAATACGATTTGAGCCGTATTTGATACGATGCACATCATTTTGGTCTGTAAATCCATCGGTAAGCAAGTAAAGCATATCCCCTTCTTGTAATATACCTACTTCTGTGTTGATAAATTGATGTTCTTTTTCTCTTTGCCTTCCGCCAATAGAGCGATTATCTCCCTTAAACTTACTAATCTGTTCATTCCTAACCAAATATAGAGGGAATTGCGCCCCTGCAAAAACGAGGTTTTTCTTATTCCCATTTTGTTCTAACAAGCAAATACCCATGTCCATGCCATCATCATTGTATTTGTCTTCTTGGCGTAGCACACTTCTGACTAAGGTGTTCATTTCTTCGAGGATTTCCGCAGGAGAATAGTGAGGATGCTGACTAATAATTTCATTCAGCAACGTACTCCCAATCATACTCATAAATGCGCCAGGTACGCCATGACCTGTGCAGTCCACTACTGCGAAAAAGGTTCTGTTGTCCACATTTTTGCACCAATAAAAATCCCCAGAAACAAGGTCTTTTGCTTTATAAATCAAGAAATGTTGGTCTTTCCCAAAGTAACTGTCCAACATTTCATTTGTAGGCAATATACTATGCTGAATAGTCTGAGCATACCGAATACTATCTGTGGTATATCTATTTCTTTCTTCTATGGTGCGCTTGGCTATTTCTAACTGTCTGTAATTGTTCGCATTATCTATGGCTATTGCAATATAAGAAGCCAAATTTTTTAACAATTCTAACTGCTGTTGGTGATAGGCGTTTTTCTTAAAACTTTGTACTGTTAGCACTCCAATAGGCTGATTTTCAATAAATAAGGGTACATAAATGATGGATTGGGCGGCTTGTCCCATGATAGGGGCTTGTCGCTGACTGATGTATTTTTGGTATTCGTTTTCTATATCATTGAGGAAAACTTCTCTTTGGTTTAAGAAGCACCACACCGAAAATCTTTGCTCATCATCGAGTGAGTGAGCAAATTTTGCCAAAGGTTTTCCATTTTCCATAAAACCCTCAAAAGTAATACTTCTGTTTTCTTTTACGTGTAATCCAATACCTAAGCCGTCTGCATCCATGAGTTGGTTTACATTCTCATATACCGTACTAATGATTGCTTGTAACTCAAGCGTTGCTGTAATCTCTTGACCTATGATACTCAGTGTTTTAATGTCATTAAATAGCTTTTCTAATTCATTTTTTTGATTATGAATTTCCTCTTTTTGTAGATTAATCTCATTGGTTCTTTGTGCTACTTGTTGTTCCAATCGTCCCTTTTGTGCTTCTATTTGTCGAATACGTTGCTTGTAGATATAAATAAAAAGCCCTAATAAAGAAATACTTACGCCTATTCTAAAGATTAAAGTTTTCCAAAAAGGTGGAGTAATCGTAATTTTTAGATTCGCTTCTTTATTGCTCCACACTCCGTCGCTATTAGTTGCTCTTACTTTGAAATAATACGTTCCTTCAGGAAGATTGGTATAGGTATCTGTGCGTCTTTTATAATTAGTTTCGCGCCAGTCTTTATCAAAACCTTCCATCTTATATTTGTATTTTATCTTGGTAGGGCTTTTGAAATCCAAACTTGCAAAATCAAGAGAAAACACATTACTCTCGTACGAAAGGCTGATTTCTTTGGTCAGGGAAATATGAGAAGCAAGAGGCAATCCATCATAAGTTTTAATGGATTGATTGGCGATTTTGAAGTCCGTAAGCACTACATTGGGTTGGTAAGAACTGGTAATAATGCTGTTGGGAAAGAAAGAATTAAATCCATTAATCCCACCAAAAAACATTTCTCCCATTCTATTTTTGTGAAAAGCGTATAGGTTAAACTCATTGCTTTGTAGTCCATCTTCTTCGTAATAAGTATAGGTTTCTCCATTTTTGGGGTTAAATTTGAAAAGCCCCTTATTCGTGCTACACCACAAATTGCCTTTATCATCTTCTAAAATACCATAAATGACATTATTGGGAAGTCCATTTTTTTCTGTAAAATATGTAAAATGTTCTGTATTCTTATCCAAACGATTCAATCCGCCACCAACTGTACCTATCCATAACTCCCCTTTTTTGTCTAAGTGTAAGCAATTAATGCCATTGGTAGAAATACTCTTCGAATTGGTGTCATTGTGCAAATATCTTCTAAACTTTTTTTCATTTTTGTACATCTTATTTAATCCGTTGTCCGTCGCTAACCAAAGGATATTTTCGTCATTGTCTTGTAAGATTTGTTTGACAATCCCATTACTCAGGGAGTCTAAGTGCGTATTGGCGTTGTAGTTTTCAAACTTTTCTCTTACTAAGTCAAATTTTGAAAGTCCATTCAGCGTTCCTACCCAAAGGATTTCCCTATTGGCATCATAGAGTAAGCTCCTGATACTAACATGAGGTAAAGAGTTAGGATTTCCTGCTTCATTTTGGTACAATTTGACTTTTATTTTATCTCCTTCAAAAGTGATTTTATTCAAGCCCTTGTTCAATGTTCCTACCCAAATATTACCATACTTATCTTCAGTAATGACATTGATGCGGTCATCGCTAATCGCTATGGGGGATTGGGTAGAAAA
>JALOMS010000547.1 GCA_025455345.1 Thermoflexibacter sp.
ACAACAAGGGAAAAAAGGGTATGGAGTGTGGGTTATGGATGCTAACGGACAAAATCGCAAGCAAATCATAGAGCATGAGAGTGAAATCGGCGGAATAGCTCCTGTCTGGTCTCCTGATGGCAAAAAAATCGCTTTTTCAGGTCAAGACGGCGAATATGCAGAAATATTTGTTTGCGACGCAGAAGGTAATAACCTAACACAGCTTACAAAATTAAAAAAAATAAGCAGTTCTCCTGCTTTTTCCCCTGACAATAGTTTTATTAGCTTCAGAGTTACAGATGTTGCCTATTGGAGAGAAGATAAAACAAGAAATCAAGCATATACAGAAAAACAAGCAGATAAACGTCCTGTCTATCTAATGAAATCAGATGGGTCAGAAGTCAAAATTATAGAGGTACTGCATTATCAATGTGCTATTGACGGTAGTAGGGCAGAATGGCAACCTAAGTAAATCAAAGCCTCAATATTACAAGGCACTCTTACCATCAAATAATTGATTATTAATCTTTTGGCTGTAAACAGCATAGTTAAACCCTTTTTGGATACAATACGCACCAAATTCCCCCTTTTTGTTCAGGGCAAGAAAGCCCACTTGTATTTTCTCAAACCCTTTAAAACGTTTCATGATGCGTTCTACTGCGGCTTTGCATGCTTTTTCTGGAGATTTTCCCTGACGCATAAGCTCCACAACCAAATGACTCCCCACAGTACGAATAACGGCTTCTCCAACTCCCGTAGCGCAGGCAGCACCTACCTCATTGTCCACATACAAGCCAGCACCAATAATAGGTGAATCGCCTACTCTACCGTGCATTTTCCAAGCCATGCCACTTGTTGTACATGCACCAGAAAGATTGCCTTGAGCATCCAAAGCGAGCATACCTATGGTGTCATGATTATTTTCAAAGTTGATGATAGGCTCATATTTAGCATCTTTAAGCCAATTTTTCCATGCTTTTTCTGCTTCAGGAGTAAGTAGGTTTTGTTTTTGAAAGCCATTTTTCAAAGCAAAATCTAACGCACCTTCGCCCACGAGCATTACATGAGGGGTTTTTTCCATGACCAGACGCGCCACAGAAATAGGGTGCATGATATGTTCTAAAAAAGCAACAGAACCACAATTGCTATGCTCGTCCATGATACAAGCATCCAAAGTAACTCGCCCGTCCCTATCTGGATATCCGCCATATCCTACTGTGGTTATCTTAGGGTCAGCTTCGGAAACTTTGACCCCTATCTCTACGGCATCTAAAGCTCTGCCATTTTTACTTAAGACTTCCCATGCCGCCTTGTTTGCATCTACCCCATGTTCCCAAGTAGAGATAACAATTGGAGTGTTTTTGATTATATTTCCATTTGATTTGCCCAATACTTGACCAAATAACCCTGACAAGCCTAAGGAGAGGAAATTTCTTCTTTGCATATATTTTAGATTTTTAGGAGAAAATTAAATCGATGAAAATTTTTAATTGTTACTTTTTTTAGCTGATAGGTAAGTAGTCTTACCAATGAGGTGGTAATTTATTGTAAAATAGCGGGTTTTTCCAAAAAGTCATTCACTTGATGAAAAGATAATTTCTCTTCTAACTTATTGAAGTAATTGGGCAGATGAAAAAATTTACGCACCTATCCTGCTAATGTATTTCGATAGCGTGTAATTTATTAATAATGAATTTGTTACACTCAAAATCATGTATTTTATAAAATACCCTTCAAAGTAATTTTCTTAAAAAACTGCTCAATCTCTATTCTGATGATATTATTGCCAATTATATCATAACGAGAGGTAAAAGTGGCGGTGCGTTCGCCATCTTCCTCTATGAATACATCTTCGGTAAGGGCGGCAATATTCTTAATCCAATATCCTTCTGGGATTTCTAACATAATGACCTTGTGTATTGATTGGCGATAATCGCGTTCTATATGCAAGTTCCTTTCTTGCTCTTTGTCCATTTTTTGCTGTCTATCTATCAGTTCACCTATCTTAAAGAGCATATTTTCACCTGCGAGTTCTATGGGAGAGGTAGTAGTAATATCTGCTTCTATCTTAAAATAATCTGTGTAAGGGTCTTCCTGCTGATGATAGACCTCTATATTATCGACTTTTACGTCATTCCCTAAGTGATATAATACATTTTTTATTACATCTTTCTTTTGCTCCTCGGAAGAATTCTCATAACGATATTGGAGATTTACGGCATGATACCCTGAAAAAGAACGCTTTAGGTGTATTTGGGTATTTGTAAAATTAGGTTCAAATTTTACTTTCATTTCAGTAGCATCATAGTTGCTTTGGTATTCGGAAGCTTGGATTTCTTGCACTTTTGAGCTAAAAATATCAAATCCATCTAAACTTGGGCTGATAAATAAGCCTTGATTATGCGTATAGTGATAGGGAATCGTGCCATAGTTGTATTCTGGTTCGTGAGGAGCAAGAAAATGATAAGTGCTTGGGAAGTAAAACAAGTATTTGTCTAAGTAGTTGAATGTAGCAAAGTCTTTGTCAAACTTCACATAACTGCGGTCTGTAGTAAGTACGACTTCATGCTCTATATCCACATAAGTAAACAAAGCGGCAAATAAACGCACAATGCCAAGCTCACTACCATGTCTATTTTTCAGTACGGTCAATGGCATTTCTTCTTTATCGTGATGCGTACCATTATTTACTAAGCGAATATTTTGTTTTACATATTTTTCTATTGCTCTAATTTTTTCTTCTGAGGTAACTGCGGATGCTGGAATAATTTTTTTGATATATTTTTCTATTTTCTGGCGGTCAGCAAATAGAGATTTCTTTTTGAAATTATAAATATCATCATGCAAAAATTCCCCTAAGTCGTCCCAAGTAACTAAGTAATCTTTCGCAATATCATTTTTATCATGTACGATTTTATAATCTACCCGCATTAGATTGGCATAATAGTAAGAATACTGCTCTGGCATCAAGGATTCCACACGAACTACGTATGCTTCTAACACGTTTTTATCCGCATATTTGTCAATATTTAAGTCTAATTGTGGAAAATTATTATAACTTTTGGCATCAAGAATAATATTTTTGGGTGCTACGATTTCAAAACTTACATCTTTGGCTATGACAGAAGATTGGAAAGTTTCTCTACCAGCGTACCTAACCCTCTGCTTAATCGTATAGATATACTCAATTTCACCCCCTATTTCTGCACCAGAGATAGCAAAAATCTTAAAAAGTCCTGCGTTATATGGGTTGTCCAAATCTTTAATTTGATTTTTATCTAATTCGACGATTCTTCCAGTTTTGCTAATAAATCTTGCTTTTATTTCTATGATAGAAAGCGCATTACGCATAGGAATATAGACTTTGTTGAACTCCTCAATTGCGGAGTGCGTATTTACCCTAATAATCTTATGACGTGTATCGTACATGACCAAATCATTGACTTGAGGGTCTTTTACATATTCTATCACACGTTTGTCTTTCAAAATAATTGCAGATTCTTGACTTTCTACATCATTTAACTTCATTAAAGCTCTTTTTTGTACCCAATTATAACTTTGGTGTACGAACTGCGTGCTTCCCGAACGTGGCAAACGTACAGGTGGTGCCGCATAAAGAACATTCAAGACTCCTAATAGACCAATAGCAATGACTAATTTTCCCAAGATTTTTTGCATGAGCTTCTTTTTTCGTTTGATTGTAAAGGGGTTTTAGTTCGTTTTACATTTTCTTTATTTACTAATACTTAGCTTAATACTATTCCTATATGCTATATCCAATGTTTTGACCATTTCATTCCATAATTCAAAATCTTTATATTTGATAAACAATGTATTGCAGTACATTTGTTTGGTCATTATAATCTGATTATTTTTAACTTCATAACGAATAGAAAAACCGAACTTTTCATGTTGAAAACTGCTGTTAGGAGGGATAAATGTGATATTGTAGTCTTTTGGTATATTCACTACATAACAACGTATCTCATTAAATTTATATTCGATTTCCCTATCTATTTTTCTTTTTACTACATCTATGATTTCATTTTGCCACTTCCTATCTAAGTGCAAGTTGATAAAAATTTCATTTTTAGCCACTTTGCAATGCTTCCCTACTCCAAAAGTATAGTTAATGCCAAGTTGTTGATCATCACTTTCCGCTAAATGATACGAGAATTGATGCAGTTCTGGATGCAAATATTCGTTACCCAATAGCTGAATAAGATGACTTTTTTGTTCTTCTGTCCTTTTTTCCAAAATATCAAGACCTGTATTGGACTTATAGTAGCCTGTTAGTCGCATCTGCCCTTTGGCTTTGATGTCTTCTTTATCTATCTCTAACACACACGAATCCAACATCTTATTAGCTTCACTCTCTATGATAGGTATGGTTGTTATTTCATATTTGGCTGAGTCAAGTCCTATCAATGCTTCTTTGCCTTGTATCATTGCCGTTGGCATCTCAAAAGGCAGATAATTGTCTGTGGCATCCATAAAAACATTCTTCCCGTCTATTTTCGCCGTTGCTATCATGTGATTATCCACCATTGGAGTTGGCACGTCAAAATACGAATAGGGCAGTTTCCTTGTACCTACCCAAGTGAGGTATGCAGGAATTTCTGCCATTTTGAGCATAGTAACGATGAGGCTTGACATATCTTTGCAATCCCCATGTCTATTATTAAATACTTCTGACGCACTTCTGGGAACAAACCCACTTAATCCATCTTCTATCGCTATGTATTTGATATTGTTCTGCACCCAATGAAAGATAGTTTTTGCCTTTTCTTTTTCAGATGATTTATCTTTTACTAAGGTATCTACCAAAGTTTGTATTTCTTTTAATAACTTCTTATTGACATCTTTGGTCAGTGAGTAATACCAATCATACAAACTTGAAGGACTTGCCAACATCTGTTTTCCATTGACCTCTGTGATATAGACAACGATATGAGGTTCGTAATAACTTAAACTTGGGGCATCCTTCGCTGTATTATATTCTGGTAGCTGGCTGGCTTGCCACGAATAGATTACCTTATCGTCTATCTTTTTCTTAGTAAAGTTTACCTTGATATTCTGTGTGCCAAATAGTTTATAAGCTATTTTTATATTTTTATTGACTACCAATGTATATTCAGATTTCTGAACAGGCACATAAGAATTCAAATAAAAAACGCCTAAAAAACGTGGTTCTTTGATGATTTCCTTATAATTCAACACTGTCAATGCGCCCGGTTCTATGGCAGGGAATAAGAATGACCTCTCCTTATAATCATCATAAAACCAATTTCTGGATAGTACACTACTGGTAATATAATCTTTCTCTTGTACTTTAATCTTTTTTGTTTTGCCGTTTTCCTGAA
>JALOMS010000040.1 GCA_025455345.1 Thermoflexibacter sp.
AAAGTTAGTTCTGTAAAAATCTATGTTCAGGCTTCCTTCTTTTTCTTTGAAAGTAAAATCTTGGGTAAAGTTAATGCCGTAGTTCCAAGCCACTTCTGGGTTTAGTCCATAAGCCTTATTATTGATGTTATCGGTCTGGATTCGCATAATTCTTGAACTTGCAAAGATTGCCATGTTCTCTGCAAAAATATTAGCGGTGCGCTGCCCTCTTCCAACTGCAAATCGGAAAACAGTAGTTTCTGTAGGTGCATAACGTGCGTGTAATCTGGGAGTTACAAATACACCAAATAGATTATGATAATCTGCACGAATCCCCGCTATCATGTTAAATTTTTCGGAATGGGTATAGGTATATTCGAAAAATGTCCCTGCAACTACCTCTTTACGAGCAAATTGGACGGCATTAAATCGCTCATCATACTTGTCATAGAGCAAACTTGTCCCCATTTTCACGATATGATTGGTATTGTCAATGACGGTTTGGTAAATCAAGTTAGCATACCCTGTTTGTTGATTGCCTCTGTAAGTCGTCAAGCCAAAATACGCGTTTTGGCGGTAGTCAGTCGCAGAAAGCTGTAAACCAATGCTTTGGTAAGGCTTTTTCATATTTACCCAGCCTATTTTCCCCCAACCTTCTGTGCGCTGCGTATTGATTTCTAATCCCCAAATCGGGCTTCTCTGCACGGTATCTTGGGGCATCCCTGCGTGTTCCATTGGTGTATGTATGGAATGGTCAACGGGTTGTGTACGAAAAGTTTGCCCTCTCAACTTAAAGTCAAATTCACCACCTAACTTACTGTCTGTTACATATTTAATCCCAAATTGCGCCTCTATTCCTGTTTTTGCATTTCGATATGCCCAGCGATTGATGATGTTAAACTGCTGGGTCAGAGGGAAATCCAAAAAATGATCCATGTTCATATCCGAGCGGAAAGGTCTTGCGCTCCCATGCAAAAGCAAGGCAGTTCCCCATTTTTTGTTGAAGGTCTTTGCCAAGTTCAGGTTTGCTTCCATACGACCGCCACCATCTATGTAGGCATTAAAAAACAATCTTTCTTGCAATTTTTCATCAAATTCGGGCTTTTTTAGCTCCACATTGATTTGTCCTGCAATAGATTCGTAGCCATTGACCACAGAGCCTACGCCTTTTGCGACCTGAATACTCTGAATCCAAGTCCCTGGGATATATGAAAGTCCAAAATAACTACCTAAGCCACGTACAGAAGGCATAACCTCGGTCGTAATTTGCGTGTAAGTCCCTGCTAATCCGAGCATTTCTATCTGTTTCGTGCCGCTTACTGCGTCCGCAAAGTTCACATCTACGGAAGGATTCGTTTCAAAACTTTCAGACAGGTTACAGCAAGCCGCCTTGAATAACTCCTTCTCAGTCATTACCTTAACCGCTTTGGTTTCTATGTAATCTGTATAAGAGGCTTTGCGCTCGCCTACGACTTCTACTGCTTGAAGCTCTGTATTGGATTTTAGCGTGATTGCCAAATTTTTGCCGTTGTCAGTGTCCCCACCCGTGCCGTTGTCAGTGTCCCCACTGACAACTTTACTCACATCAATTGTATCATTTTTAAACCCTACAAAGCTGATAATCAATTTTGTAGCACTTTTATTGATTTTGATTTCAAACTTTCCCTCTGCATTGGTAACTGTCCCCTGCTGTGTACCGAGCCAATAGACATTTGCACCTACCAAGGGAGTCTGGGGAGCCTCGTAAACAGTACCTTTGACGGTGCTTTGAGCGTAAAGGCTTGTCAATGAAATCATTGGCAAGAAAAAAATTAATAAAGATATTTTTAATTTATGATAAAACATAGTATTTTCTGATTTTAATGATAAAATTTGCTTTGCAAAACCCGCAAGGTTTTAAAAATCTTACGTGTTTTTACATCATTTCTTGTTTTTTTAATATTTTAAATTAGCCTTCTTACCTTTTGTTTATAAGTAAGGTATGCTTGCTGATGTTGCTTGGTTAAAAATTCTTCTTCTAATCGTATTTGAACCTGAATCAAGACATAACCTAAAATTAAAAATATACTTGTCAAAGCATTTGGCGTTATTAAAAAAAGTCCTAAAAGACTGATAATCATACCAAAGAAAATAGGATTGCGAGAGAACTTAAATAATCCTGTTGTAATCAACTCTGTTTGAGTCTCAGTATCAATCCCAATTCGCCAAGAATTTTTCATGTCATTCTGAGCGATAATTGTCCAAAGTAAGGAGAAAAGTAGTAAACCAATTCCTAAGTAATATATAACATTGTTTTCAAGCCATTGGATTGGCAAGAAATTTATATAACCATCAGGTAAAAGAGCAAAGGCAATCACGTAAACAAACATCAATACCAACATTAGCTTGAAATACAAGCCAATCAACCCATACGCACTATCATCTTTGGGTAGGACAAGTGGATTTTTTCCTATTTTTCTCGCGACTATCATACTTTTTAGTACGAAGGCAATGCCAAAGTAGATGATAAAATAAGTAGGTAAGAAAAATCTTAAAAATGTTTCCATATTTTTTAATTTAACTTATTGATTTTCAAACTCAAAAGCAATGCTCAACTTTTCCCAACTCACGACTATCTCTCCTACTTTTTGGTCTTTCCCTTTTTTATTTACCTCATAAACAAGGCGTTCTGCTATCTCTTTTTGCTTTTTGGGTTTTACTTCAAAACGCAAAATATCCTCTTTGGGGTCATATTCATCTGCCAGATGTTGTTCCCAATTTTTATTGAGAATTACCGTCCAGTTTTTCTTGTCAGGAATCGTAAAAAAAGCATATTTACCCGCTTTTACAATAGTATTGTTAATCTTTATATCTTGGGTAAACTCAATGGAAGTAGCACTGTGCGCGCCTGTTACCCATACTTGCCCGTAGGCGACCAAGCCTCCCCAAATCACTCTACCGCGCACCGCAGGAGCGTAATACTTGATAGTGAAGTGGTTAGCACCTACCAAAGCGTGCGTTTCTGCGGGAATACTTTTTTTGGAAGTATCTGCTTTTGCTTCGCTTTTTTGGTGATTTTTGTGGTCTTGTGCTTGTGCTAAATAGTTGAATGACAAGCTAAAAATTGTAGTAATGATAAAGAACATTATTTTTTTCATTGTATTTTTTGGTTTAATTTTTAATACGTAATTGTTAATCCTCCGCCCCATTTCATATCACTGTCATAATGCGTTGATAGAGATATATATTTATTCATGATGTACCTTGCGCCTACGGTGTATTCTAAATCTGAGTTAATCATAGCATTAAGCCTCATTCTTTTAGTAAGAGGAAAATCCTCTCTACGCATTTGGAAGCGTACCAATCCTGTGTTATCTACACGAAATTCTGAAACAATATGCAAAGGCAAAACATATTGAATCCCCATGCACAGCACTTGTCTGTCATTTTTAGTATTCACATTTCCAAAAATATTATCACCATTGTTAGGATTGTAAAGTCCATCTTTGCGATAGCGGTAATCCCAACCAATATATGCCCTTAAAAATTGGTTTCTTCCAAAAAAACGCCCAACGTGGCTTTCACTTTCATATCCTAACTGGTCATTTAAGCCAATTCTCCACTCCGTTTGCACAAAATATCGAGTATTGGAAATCTCTATTTCGCCATCGCTTCCGTTGCTTTCTAAGGCAATTTCTGCTCTGCTATAAAAATGCCTATCGTCTTGATATACTTTGCGTAATGCTTTTTTAGGATTGGTTATTTGTGGATTAGGAGGGGTATTCTCATATCTAAAAATCCTGCCCATGCCCGCCATCATGTGATATAAGATATGACAATGAAAATACCAATCTCCATACTTTTCAGAAGCATGAAACTCTATGGTATCCCTTTCCATTGGCATAATGTCTAATACGTTTTTGAGAGGGGAATATTCGTCCTGCCCGTTCAAAACCCTAAAAAAATGCCCATGTAAGTGGATTGGGTGTCTCATCATAGAACCATTATAAAGAATAATCCTAATATTTTCACCTTGCTTTATTAGAATCCTATCTGTTTCAGAAACCGTTTTGTTGTCCAAAGTCCAAATATAGCGGTTCATGTTTCCTGTAAGTTCAAAGGTAAGTTCCCTAAAAGGCACATCAGGCAAAGTGGTTTTTACAGGACTTTTAAGCATAGCGTAGTTGAGAGTAGTGAGCGTATCCCATTTTTCCTGATACATGACTGCATTCATATCCATTTGCTGCAAAGACATTTGCATACCCATATCATCCATTTTTCCACTTGTTTTCATCATGCCATTCATCATTTTCATTCCTTCAAAATAGTTGAGTTTAGGCAAATCAGGAACTTCTATGCCTTTGCCTTGCCCTAAAAACAAGGAAGTAGAATTGGTACGGTCTTCGGTAGTTGCCTTGAACTCATAGCTCCCATTTTCAGGAATGGTAACTATAACGTCATAAGTTTCTGCTACTGCAATTATCATTCTATCTACTTCCACAGGGTTTACATCTATTCCGTCCGTAGCAACTACGGTCATTTTCCCACCTGCATATTGCAACCAAAAATAGGAAGAAGAAGCACCATTAATAATTCTTAGTCGCACTTTTTCCCCTGCTTTAAAGTCATGATTCACTGATGTTTGCTTTCCGTTTATCCAAAATTGGTCATAGTAAACGTCAGCTACATCCATTGACAACATTCTTTTCCACTCATTGATAAACTTAGTTCCCAAATAACCTTTTGCCAATGCCTCTCCATAGCTTTGTGTAGCACCTTTTTTCACTGCATACCAATCTGTTGCATTATGCAGTGAACGCTGGATTTGGTGAGGGTTTTCATTTGTCCAATCACTTAAAAGAATTACTTGTTCTGCTTCAATAACCTCATTATCAACACTTTTCAAGGAAGTGAAAACTTTGCGCTTATGTATGATAAAAGCCCCATACATTCCATTCTGCTCTTGGAGCATAGTATGCGAATGATACCAATAAGTGCCATTTTGAACAATAGGAAACCTATAAATATGTGTACTGTGCGCTTTAATAGGCGCAGTAGTCAAGTAAGGTACACCATCTTGTTCATTTGGCAAAATCAGTCCATGCCAGTGGATAGAAGTTTCCATGTGCATAAGGTTATGTACGTGAATTTCTGCTGTATCTCCCTCGACAAACACAAGTGTAGGCGCAGGAATCTGACCATTGATGGCGATTCCTTTTGCTTTTTTGCCTGTGTAGTTTACGACTGTATCTGTTACATAGAGGTCGTAACGAATAGTTTTTTGGGCAAAAATATAGCTACTACCCAATAACAAAATAGCAATATATAATATTCTGACTTTCATAAACCTTACTGCCTGATAATGATACCGTTAGGCTTTTGTCCTACCGCAAGGTCTTTGATTTTAGCCTTTGTTTCTACATTCAGCACCGTAACCGAAGCCGATTTTTGATTCGTAATATAAGCAGTTTTGTAATCTTGGCTAAACGCTATGGCATGAGTTCCTGCCTGTGTAGGAATTTCGAACATTTTATTATACATTCCGCTATGAAAATGATAAACAAAAATTTTATTTTCTGTACCACTTGTTACCCAAACTTCTTGATTTGTAGGAATATAGGCAACATAATCGGGCGTAAAGCCTAAGTTAATTGTGCTTACTACATTCAAATTTTGGTCGATAATGCTTACCGTTTTGCCATCTTCATTATCTACATAATTGCGGTTGTCTGCACCTGTCCATGCTCCCACAGGATTTGCACCCACAGCAATTGTTTTAATCACTGCTTTTGTAGAAACATTGATAGCCGATACAGTATTGTCATCTCCATTGGTAACAAAAGCGGTTTTTCCATCATAAGAAAAGGTAACTTCTGCAGGCATCATGCCTACTTTGATTGTATTTTTGAGTGTATAAGTATTTGCGTCAAAAACCAATACTTTCCCGTCCATTGCCATTTGAGAAGTCCAAATCTCTGTATTGTCAGGAGAGAAAATAGCATTATGACAAGGCATTGGCAAATCCAATACTTTTAGTGTTTCGCCAGTACGTGCATCTACAATCACAATATTGCCCTTTTCTTTGCCTCCATGTGGGCTTGCACCATGCCCTACAGACAAATCCATATTCGGTACGCCAATAGCGATTTTAGTTTTTGTTTTATTCAAACTTAAGTGATGAGGGTACATAAAGCTACTGGCAGACATATTACTATGGTCTGCTCCCGACATACCTAAAATTATATCATGCTTTACGGTATTGTCTGTCAAATCAATAACAGACAGCGTATTAGACTCCCCATTGACTACATAAGCCGCAGGGTGAGTAATATCCAAAAGAGCCTTCATATCTGCATTATGGTCTTTCATACACCCTGTAAGAAAAACTATTATTAAAAGTGCTAAACTTAATTTTTTCATTTTTGAAAAGGTTTTTTAATTGTAAAAAATAGGAATAGTGTGTTATCTACTTATTTGCTTTCAGTGTTTCGGTTACTTTCCCACAGGTGAGCATTTTCTTACCGTAATAAGGATTTTTAATGTCCGAGCTTTCACTTAGCCAATAGGTCTTTTTCATTGGGCAAAACTGCTGATAGACCTCTGCTGTATTGACTTTAAAAGCCTTTAAAACTGCAAAAAGGTTATTAGAAAGGTCATTAAAATGGTCTCTTTGGTGGCTCGCGTCTTTGGTTTCTGCAATGTGTTCTGCGTCAAATTTGATTTTATCTGCATACTCTTTCCATGTCTTTTGTTCTTTGGAAGCCATTTTTTCAACATTAATTTCAGAAAGAGTTTTTATAAATACATCTGCTTGTATGCTTGCCGTTGTGCCGTCTTCTGCCACAAGCGCATTTTTGATTCCATAATAAGAGGTGAGCAGTTCGTTTAACTTCTTGCCTGTTTCTAAATTGTTTTGGGCAAAAGCAAGCGTAGAAATAAAAATTGTGATAAAAACACTAAAAATAATATTTTTCATGATTTAATATTTTAAGAATTTGAAAATGAATGAATTGAAGTCATAAAATCGCATTGAGGCGATTCTAAACTTTTGAAAAACAAAATACACTCTCATAAATGAGAATATACATTCAGAATCAGATTCTTAAATTACAATGAAGTAAATAGAAAGGTTGCTTTGGAAGGAAATGAGGAGAGGAATCATGGAAAGAGTCAAGATTCGCAGAGGCACTATTCCAATATTTTTGAAAAGAAAAATCAGTGTGAAAAGGAATAACTGCAAAATAATCTGCAAAAGTTTTGGGTGCAAAATCAAAGGAAAATGCTATTTTTTGTTGCTCGTCATCTATCTGAAAGGTTTGGCTTTCGTCTTGGCAGCAGTGTTTGGGCTTAGAAGTTTCTCCACACACGCACTTTCCCTTGCCGACAAAAAAACTCACTTCTGACAACTTTCCCATGCAGTAATGCTTGTTTACCTGCACTCCCAGCGAGAAAGCAGTATAAAAAACAAGTAAGATGATGGAAATGAGAGATTTCATTAAAAAAAATTTATACGTTATGAATGATAGAAAGCTATTTTTTGATTTATAATTATTTTGCAAAGTTCAGCAATAAAACAGAGATTACAATTATAAAATTCCAAGAAAATGGTACATTTATTTTTCTTTGGCGACTAACTGCCACCTTTTCTGTCTGTGTTTGTAAAATAGGGTTGCCCAAAATACGATTAGACTTGTCAAAATGCCCCCATAAATCACAATTTCGTCTTCGTAATACGTAGTATTTTCATCTATCTTTTTCATAGAAATTTTGTGATTCCAAACCTTGGCAACCTCATCATATTCTTTGGTGTATAATATCTTATTTTCGTGGTCTATTTTTTCAAAAAATAAGGTATGTGTGCCTCCCAAGGGAAGAAATCCATAAAATTTCATTTGGGCAGTAACAGTGCTATTTTCTTGGAAAACGGCAGGAAACTTCTCCTTGGTAGGCACAAAACCAATCATTCCCTTTGCAACAAACTGCAATAAATCAATGGTTTGTACTTTCGTCCATGCGACTTCAATATTGATAGGGAGATGAGAAGCAACCGTCAGTTTTTTGGCACTTACCTCTCTGCCTTTATAATTGATATGCACTTTTTCTGTTTTAACAATCATATTCACTACATTACCTTGAATCCTGCTTTTTGAATAATATTAGTGATTTCTTCTTTGGTGATATTCCCTTTGATGGTCAGCACTTTATCTGGGTTCTGAATATCCACTTCCCAAGATTGAATTGCTGTATTTTCGTTTAAAAAAGGCGTAACCTTGGCAATACAACCTGCACATTTGATATTGGTTTTTAATTTTGTTTCCATTAGATTTTCATTTTTATTAAAGAAAAATTTTAGTTCTGCAAATTTCAACAATATTTGATAATACTTCCTTATAAAATTTTTAGATATGTTTATAAAATTATTTGTATGACTTTTTCTATTGGCTTTTTGAGTTATAATTTTTTAATTTACAATTAATTACTATTTTTGTGGATTGTAAAAGTGAAAGTGAATTATTCTTAATCTATTAACTTTATAGTCAATAGTTTATATCCCGAATTATATTATTTGTTAGGTTTAAAAGACCAAAATTGTACATGGATTTGTTTAAAATTGTACTGATTTCAAGTTTTGCATTGGGCATATTGGTTCAGTTATATTATATATTAGTTGTTTTTTCGAGACTTGCTTTTTTTAAAAACGAACAACATAAACCATCTTCTTTTTCTCAAAACAAGGCTGTATCTGTGATTATAGCGGCGCATAATGAAGAAAAAAATCTTAGGAGAATGTTACCTATTATGCTAAATCAAAATTATGATGATTTTGAGGTTGTTGTGATAAATGATAGGTCTTCTGATGGAACTTATGATTATTTGAATAAGCTTAAAAGTCAAGTAAATAACTTAAAAATCGTTACCGTAGAACGTAAACCCGAACACATCAATGGCAAAAAATTTGCCTTGACTATGGGCATTAAAGCGGCAAAATACGAATGCTTACTTTTTACGGATGCCGATTGCGTGCCTGAGAATGAGTATTGGGTTAGCTCTGTGAGTGAGCAATTTAGCGAGAAAAAACAAATAATTTTGGGTTATTCTCAATACCAGACAGAAGAACGTAGTTTGTTAAATTTCTTTATTCGTTTTGAAACCTTTTATACCGCAGTCCAATATCTTTCTTTGGCTTTATGTGGTAAGCCCTATATGGGTGTTGGGCGAAATTTGGCATATAAAAAGAAATTATTTTTTGAACAAAATGGTTTTTTTAAACATTTAGTTATTACTGGAGGAGATGATGATTTATTTGTAAATCATGCGGCAACTGCTGAAAATACGACAATAGTGATAGGGAAAGACAGTAAAACTCTTTCTTTACCCAAGCAAAGTTGGGCGGCATGGTTTAGGCAGAAAAAGAGACATCTTTCGGTAGGTAAATTATATAAAATAAATGATAAATTTAGATTAGGTTTACTCAATTTTTCTCATTTATTGTGTTGGATAAGTAGTATTTTGATTTGTTATTTTTGTTATTGTGAGAGAGAAATAACAATTTTATGTGCGATAGGAGGTTTAATGGTGTTGAGATGGATAGCAATGTGGGTGATAATGTACAACATAAAAAAACGCCTATCAGACGAATTATCATTAATTTTTTTACCTTTTTTGGACTTTCTATATTCAATCTATTATCTTGTCATAGGATTTGCGACTATCAGCAGTAAAAACGTTAAATGGCATTAGAAGACGAAAATAAAGACCTAAGAAATACAGACTTAGAAGAAAATAAGCTTAATGAAGATATTGACAATACTCTTCAAGAAGAGGAATTTGAGGAAGAGAGAGAATTTTCATCAAGAGCATTGTCGGATTTCAAACTTATAGACCAAGCTACCTCTGGCGATGAAAAGGCTTATGCTGAACTTATGCGCCGATATAGGAAGCCTGTCCAACATACCCTTATGAAAATGGTAAGGAATGCTGACGACGCAGAAGACCTTATGATAGAGGCTTTTGCTAAGGCATTTCGCAACCTACCCAAGTTCAAGAAAGATTACACTTTTAGTACATGGCTTTTCCGAATCGCTACCAATAATTGTATAGATTTTATTCGCAAAAAGAAGTTAGAAACGCTTAGTATTAATACAGCCTACACTGATGATAGTGGGGAGCCTGTGGATTTAGATATCAGAGATGAAAATCTCAATCCTCAAGAAAGCGCAATTACTAAGCAAAAAGTAGAATTTGTGCGTAATTTTGTAGGTTTATTACCAGAAAAATACCAAAAATTGGTAGAAATGCGTTACTTTGATGAGCTGTCTTATGAAGAAATAGCCGAACAGCTCCAAGCACCCCTTGGCACGGTCAAGGCACAATTGCACCGTGCGCGTGAATTACTATATGATTTGGTGAAGGAGAAAAGAGATGTTATTTAATTTTTTTGTCCAACTATTTGCAAATTATTATTTTATCTTGTATAATTGCATCACTAATCTCTTAAAAGCAGTTCATCATGCTCATTTTAGGGCTTCCGAACACCTTCTTATATTATATTTTTAAGCTGATTATTTTCAATTTTAACTTTGATTACAATCCATATTAATTTTTAATTCGTTGTTTCAAAATATCCATTAAAGATATTATATATTCATCTGCATTTATAAAAATGTTTTTTTTAAAACTATCACATCAACACTCATAGAGAATTTTATATGTACACCATTGATGATTTGAACGTAAGGCTCTTGTCTGAGCTACGACAAATAGCAGAAGACTTGGGAATAAAGAATACCAACAAATTGGCGAAAAAAGACTTAATTTATAAAATCTTAGACCAACAAGCTATTCTCCCAGAATCTGAGCTACCTAACCCTTCTAAAATCAAAACATCTTCGTCCCCCACAAATGATTCGCTGAATTCCTTCAAAGAAGAAAAAACAGAAAACAAGAAACGTCCAAGGGTAAAGCGCGAAAGTGTAAAGTTAGAAGATGAATCTCCTACCTTAGACTTTGATTTTGATGATGACTTGCTTATATCAGATTTGCCGCCATTAGTAGATAATGAAGACGACGACAATGATACTTTGACTTTTTTTGACCCATCTGAAGATGAAGATGATGAAGAAGAAAGTCCTATTGTTACTTTTTCTGAAAAGAAAGAGCCATCGACACACCAAAAAGAAAGAGAACAGCCCAACCATTATGACAATAAAAATAAAAAGCATGGGAAAGATTTCGATGGGGTGATAGAGAATGAAGGAGTATTGGAAATCATGCAAGATGGTTATGGCTTTTTAAGGTCTTCGGATTACAATTATTTGGCAAGTCCAGATGATATTTATGTCTCTCCTTCCCAAATCAAACTTTTTGGTTTGAAAACAGGAGATACAGTTAGAGGACAAATCAGACCACCCAAAGAAGGTGAAAAATATTTTGCCCTGCTTAGAGTAGAGTCTGTGAATGGCAAAACTACTGAAGAAATCCGTGATAGAGTCCCATTTGAGTACCTTACTCCGCTTTTCCCAGAAGAAAAACTTCACCTAAGCACCAAAGCAGACCTTTATTCTACTCGTTTATTAGATTTGTTTGCGCCCATAGGTAAAGGACAAAGGGGTATGATAGTAGCCCAGCCCAAGACAGGGAAAACAACACTTTTGAAAGAAATAGCTAATGCAATCGCTCATAATCATCCAGAAGTTTATCTGATTGTATTACTTATAGACGAGCGACCAGAAGAGGTTACTGATATGGCACGTAGTGTAAAAGCAGAGGTAATAGCTTCTACTTTTGATGAGCAAGCAGAAAGGCACGTAAAAGTAGCAAGTATAGTTTTGGAAAAAGCAAAACGCATGGTAGAATGTGGGCATGATGTAGTGATTTTATTGGATTCAATCACCAGATTAGCAAGAGCTTATAATACCGTAGTTCCTTCTTCGGGCAAGATACTCTCTGGTGGTGTAGATGCGAATGCCTTACACAAACCTAAGCGATTCTTTGGGGCGGCACGAAACGTAGAAAATGGTGGTTCGCTGACTATTATTGCCACTGCTCTTATCGAAACTGGTTCTAAGATGGACGATGTTATTTTTGAAGAATTCAAGGGAACAGGTAATATGGAATTGCAGTTAGACAGAAAATTGTCGAACAAGCGTATTTACCCTGCTATTGATATTCCTGCCTCTGGTACGCGTAAGGAAGACTTACTCTTAGACAAAGACACTTTACAAAGAGTGTGGATATTAAGAAAATATATGTCTGATATGAACTCCAATGAAGCCATAGATTTCTTACTTAATAATATGAGAGGCACTAAAGACAATGAGGAGTTCTTAATTTCTATGAATAATTAAATTGATTTCATAAAAATATTTGCAGATAATTGACTATTTGCTAACAAATAGCGTATATTAAAAAGATTTAGACTGATAACAAAAGGATTATTATTGGTTTAAATCTTTTTATGTTTCTCATTCAAGTATCTAATAATCTTTATAATTTTCAATTATGAATTTACTATCCACTATTGGGCTGCAAGCCATCAAACCACAATTTATAGCCAAAGATGTAGTCAAATTTTATAGTATCCAAATTACAAACCTTTTGCTCATTATATTGACTCTGGGTCTGTATTATCCATGGGCAAGGGCGGCTACTATGCGTTTTATCTATCAAGAAACAGAACTTGCTGGAAGTCGTTTTATCTTTCATGGCAAAGGCAAAGAAATGTTTAGAGGGTTTATTAAGATATTTTCTACCTTTGTTTTGTCCTGTATCCTGTTCTATTTTCTATTGGATTCTACGGTTTTTGTTGATTTGCCCCAATCCTTAGATATGACTATCGTAGAGGTAATATATGCTGTGTATGCTACCATATTTGTTTTTGGTTTATTACTTACGCCTCTGATTATTCATGGAAGCATGAAATATCGCCTCTCTCGTACTTCTTGGCGTGGGATTCATTTTGGGTATAGGGGTACGCTTGGGGGAATATACAAAGTATATACAGGAGGACTGCTCCTTACCATTCTAACTTTTGGTTTTTATTCTCCGTGGTTTTCTGTAAGTTTACGAAAGTATGTCATCGGAAATATTCGCATGGGTAATCTCAAGTTTGCTTATGAGGGTACAGGAGCAGATTATTTCTTCATACACTTACCTGCCTTTTTTCTTATTCCATTGACATTGGGTTTATATTATTTTTGGTATCAACGAGATTTGTTTAATTTTTATATAGATAACATCGTCGTAGAACAAAATAATAAGAAATGTTACTTTCAGTCCAAAGCTGACGTTTGGGGAATTATAGAATGGGTAGTAGTCAATTACCTCATCATCTCTTTTACCTTTGGTTTAGCAATTCCATGGGCAATCCTGCGAACCTTGAAGTTTGCTGTAAATAATATAATCATTTATGGAGAATTCAATGTTGATGATATTCACCAAACCGAGCAGGAGTACAAAGATGCTACAAGCGACGACCTTTCTACTATGATGGATGTGGGGATTGTATAAAGGATTATAGTTCAACTTTAGCAGTCCTAAGACTAACAAAAAAATTGAAAACTATTTTATTAAAATCTTGAAAATCAAGAAGTAAATAAAATAGTTTTCTTTGCGCCCTCTGCTATCAAGTATTGGGCAAGCATGTATGTAAGCATCACCCAAACCCCATTGTAGGGGATTTGTATAAGAAACTTGTTCAGCGCAATAAAACTGTCAGAAATCACAAATAAAACCGCTCCTAAAAATATCAATTTGAAAGAAGAAGGAGTAACACGATTTTTTCTATTGAGTGCAAAAATCGCCATCAAGCTAATCACTATTACATACAAAATGACAGGAATAGTAAAAGACTTCAAATTAGGATATAAGACATAAAATAAGCCCATGCAATACAAAATTAGAGGTATAAATAAATATGGCTTATTTTTTAATAAATTGGGCTT
>JALOMS010000548.1 GCA_025455345.1 Thermoflexibacter sp.
TAGCCAAATAGACTTTAAAAAAGTTCTTTTTTCACTATGTCTATTGCTTGTTGGGTAACTGTATGTGGCATATTATTATACACTTGCAATTTGACATTTGCTCCTAACTCTTCCATGATTTTTTTAGATTCTTCTGAGCGTATCAAAGGTACATGAGGGTCTGCATTACTATTAATAATCACTGCTTTAGTTCCCATAAAATGACCTTGATAGCGTTCTCTGACCAACTTATCCCCTACCAAACCCCCAATAAAAGCCGCAATGCCTGCGTATTTTTGAGCAAAACGGGAGGTTAATTCCAAAGTCAAACAAGCTCCCTGCGAAAAGCCCATGAGGTAGATGTTTTCGAGAGGAATATGCTGATTGGTTTCGTCTATGAGCCTTTTGACTACTTTTACGGCTGAACTTAACCAAGGTTCGTTTTGAGATTCTTTCGCCATAAAACTATACGGATACCAAGTATAGTTGGTGGCTTGTGGAGCTACTACATAAAACTCATCTGAAGCAAAAAAATCAGACAAAGTAAGAATGTCTTGGGCTGTAGCTCCCCGCCCATGCAAGAGAATCAATGCTTTAGATGCTTTTTCTATATTTTTTCCTTTGGTAAAAATTTTATATTCGTGCATATCAACAGTTTGTTTGGGAAAGCCTAAGTATTTTATTTTTTAATAAGCAAAAAGCCTAAATTAGTTTGTATTATTCAGAAGCACAAAAATTGTGAATGAAAACTTTGTGGTGGAGTGAGTTCTTATTGATTATGTTCGTTTAACACACCCTTTAAGTAATTTAACTTTTCTAAGCGTTCTTTGTATTAAAGTCCCGTTAGGGACTACATATTTGTAGAAATTATCATTTCAACACAATTCATAAGTCCCATAGGGACGTAACTGAGACGTAACTATTTTATATACAACATTTTGTATCGTCTCTATGGAACTTAGATTTTGAGTTTAATATAGTTTCTTATGTCCCTAACGGGACTTCCAGTCTGGGACTGAAAAAACGTTTATTTTTGTTGATATACTTAAGTAATTGTGCAAAAATAACCGCCCCAACCCCAGCCCTTCAGTTGCACTGCGCCCCCGAAGGAGAAGGGAGCTAAAGTCTTTCCCCGCAGGGGAAAGATTTAGATAGGGGCAAAAGAACGATTTAATTTGCTCACTTACTTATTAGGATTCAAAAAATATTCGTTCCATGAGTCCCCACCGTTAAAACGGTGAGTTAAATTCAGTCCACCGTTTTAATGGCGCAGTGCAACTGGTGGGGTTATGAAAAAACCAAAGAACGGTTTATTCTTGAAAGTCAATCAAGGGTGTGAATCTTCTACAAAAAATAGATTCCCACAAGAATTGTCAGAAGAAAAATCAATCTCTTAATCCGCTTACCCAAATTTTGAGCCTGTCTATATAATTTGCATCTCTTAAACCATTAATAATTATCTCTTTCCTCAAAATTTCTAATTCTGTTTTAAGATATTCTGTTTTCAAACTATCTATGAGTTCAAAAGCCTTAGCTAAGTCAGCATTTTCTATGGCATTTAAAATGCGTGTTTTTGTTTCTTCAAAACTATTTTGAGGAGTTTGAATAGGATTATGTATGCCAAATAAAAAACTAAAACTGCTTATTTTCAAGCGATTCCCTTGTAGAGATTCTATTTCCACAAATCCTTTTTCTTGCATTGCTTTGAGCTTTTGGTAGTAAACAAAGTTTTGATTGTCTAAGGAAATTTGCAGTTTTTCTGTATTGTCAATAGAAAGTAAGGCTTCAAATAACTCTTTGGCTAAGCCTAAATCTCCGTCTTGGATTTTAATGGAAATCTGTCGTTTTTCTGAGTTGCGGACACATTGGGCAAAGACCACTTTTTTGCTTTTGATAAACACGAGTTGATTTTTATTATACCAATATTTGTAATGGCGATTTCCATAAATGGCTAAAAATTTCAAAAACACACTGACAGGAAGGAAGTCGTAAGCAATTGTAAAACAATCTTTTATATTGTTAGTTTGTTCAAAGCTATCTACAAAACCCTTTGTAGCCTTGTCAAATTGCTCTGGTAAATACTGTGGTGCAATAAAGAGTCTTTCCTCATCTTTTTCTATTTCAAAAATCAATTTAAAATCTTTCAAAAGTGCGAGCATCTGAGCGGCATTCATGCCTCCTATTTTCTCTGCTACTTGCTCAATATGCTCAAAAGTAAATTCTCCTTTTTGGTGAATTACGCTGTAATCCAATACTTTGTAAATGCTATCGGTAAGCCACGCAGGATTTACAAAAATAAACTCTTTTAGTTCAGTAATATGTTTGAAATGCAATAAAACCCCTTTCTCATGTAGTATTTTAGTCAAAGTATCTAACTGAGATTCCTCTTGCCCTTCTCTTTTATCGGCAATGGTAGGCTTGATTGCTTGGCAACGCTTTTGGTATTCTTGGTAAGACAGGATATTTTCCTTTGCCCACGCGCTTTGTATTTGATTTTTAATCTCTTGCCACTTTTTGCTATTTTCAAATTTGGCAATGCTCCCTTTGATGATGTCTAAGAGTGTTTCCTTAAAGGCTTCAAAATTTCGCTCATGCTTTCGTTCTTTTTCGTAGGTCTTTTCTACACTAATCCTAAATATATGCTCCTCTTGAATCCCATACTCGGACTTGCAATCGTCTATATTTAGCACAGACGAAATATCACATTTGTTTTGTACCAGTAAGGTAGGAAGTTGCTTTTGTGGGCTGATGTGTGCAATATTATCTAACCAATAGGCATGATTAAAATGCTCTAATGGGATTGTTTTTAATACCTTCTCCCCTTTTTCATACAAATAAAGTTCAGTAAGTTTTTGCCCTTGGAAATTGGTATCTGTTTCAAAAAGAACCAAATACAGCGCGTTATCGCTAAAAAATAAGGCGTGGGTATTGTGGTAAAACTCCTGCCCACCAAAATCCCACACAGATACGTTGAGGGACTTTTCAAATTCACTTGCTTGCTCATCTTGCTTATAAGGTTGCCAAATCAAGTTATCTATGCCATGCGTAGAGGCTTTACTTTTCTCATAAATGCCTTCCTTGAGAAAGTGAATCAAAGAGGACTTACCCACCGTGCTATTCCCCAAGACCAAGAGTTTGATTTGGTCATTCGGTATCTTCCCATCTTCTGTTATAGCTTGAAAGAAATTTTTTATTTCTTCTCCCCACACATTTTGATTTTCTGCATTCTTATCAAAAACCTCTTTGGGCAGGTTACTAATAGGATTGCCGTAGAGATACAGGGATTCCATACAGGGAAAATGATTGGAGTCTGATAAGGCTAAACTAAAAGTAGTGAGTTGATTTTGAGATACATCTATGGTACGCAAGCGCGGAAAAGTGCCAAATATTTCCAATTGTTTGATAAGACTGCTATGCAAGAAAAGACATTCCAAGTGAGGGAAGGCTTCGGAAGAAAGTACAAACTCCTCGATAGGAACTTGGTTATAGGACATATCCAAGACTTTGAGGTCAGGCAGAGGCTCACCTACATAAGAGAATTGAGTGAATTTGTTGTTACTCAAATCTAAGAACTCTACTTTTTTTGCCCTCGCCTCATCTAAGGTTTGGGTTAAGTCCCTGTTTACAAGTTTTTTATTATTCTGGTATAGCCAAGAGGTAATCATTAAGTAATTATGAATTATGAATTTTTATGTGCTGTCAGTTTCTAAAACTGACAGTTTGGGTTTCTCAAAACCAAATTTAATGAACAATTATACACAAAAATCTATTTTCCCCAAAAAAGTTTATCCTGATTCTCCCTCCTGCCGACAGGGAGGCTTTTAAAACTCCCCCTCTCAGCAGAAGAGTGGGCGCAGTTTTCGTGTTTCATGTTGTAAATTTTCGTGCTGTTAGTTCCTCAGAACTGACAGATTCTCGTGTTCTCGTGTTGTCAGTTCTCGTGTTGTCAGTTTCTAAAACTGACAATTGGGTTTCTCAAAACCAATCTTAAAGGCAGTTTTTTTTGGAGTCTGTCCCTCAGAACTGACACGAGCCAAATGAGTGTTTCCTGTGATAAGGCGGTTTTAAGAAACCGCTTCTGTCAGTTGAGGCAACTGACAGCACGTCAATATTCGCCTAAAGACGAATGTACTGAAAAAATACCAAGCAAGCGAAAACCATCATGGCTGTTATGATTCTCCGCTCCATAGTTAATGCGATTGTGAAGCGTACAATACCCCGAAAAGTAGTTCCAACTACCACCACGAATAACACGAAAAGTAATAGATTTTTTGCGTTTTTGATTAGTAATCAATTCATTAGAGAGGCTTATCATTTTGCCCTCTATACACACAGGGTCAGTCATATTAGGCGGTGTTTTTTGGTAGGCATTGCTATCATAGTCATCTTCGCACCACTCCCATACATTGCCACTGAGGTCATAGATACCTAAGGCATTGGGCATTTTTAGCCCTACTTCTTGGGTTTGGTTTCTGCTATTTTCATTATACCAGCCTACATGATGGAGGTCATTGCTCCCTGCATATTCGTATGCCTCACCCCCTCCCTCTCCTGCTGAGAGGGGGTAATTTCCTTCTCCTTTGGGGAAGGGCAAGGGTTGGGGTAGATTTCCATCTCCATTGGCAGCATATTCCCATTCTGCCTCTGTGGGCAGACGGAAATAGGCTTTGGCTTTTTTTACTTCTGCTCTTTCATTGAGTAGGACAAGGAAGTCCTTGCAGTTGTGCCAGCTTACATTTTCCACAGGTTTGTTTCTGCCTTTGAAGCGAGCAGGATTCTCACCTGTGATAGCTTGGTAGAGGGCTTGGGTTACGGGGTACTTGCCTATCCAGAAGTCAGAAAGTCTGATGAGGGGATTGTTTTCATCACCTCCCATTTGGTAGGAGCCTCCTTGTACTTTTATCATTTCTATTTTGCACTCCCCTATTTGTATGTCATAGG
>JALOMS010000549.1 GCA_025455345.1 Thermoflexibacter sp.
GTAGGTTTGTTTGGTAATGCCCAAAGTGCCTTGACATTGGCAAATCGTCTATTTAGCAAATCCAATACTTCTATTGCCAATTCTTCAGCTTTAGATGAGTTAGCCTATCTGTATATTAAAATGGAACAAACCGAAAAAGCAAAGGACATTTTGGAAAAAGCGGAGGATTTTAGAAAAGAAAGATACGGCGAAAATAGCCGCTTCCTCATCAAGCCTTATAATCAGTTGGCGCGAGTATATCTATTTGAGGGTGATTATATTAAAGCTGACGAGTATGTTACCAAAGCATTGTCTATTGCTGCGAATGAATTTGGAGAAAATAGCTTACAAACTACGGAAAGTATTACTATTTTAGCAGAAATCGGTGCCGCCACGGGTGATTATGAAAAAGCCAAAATAGAAGCTAATCGCGCAATTGACATCTTAACCAAAGAATTTGGTCGTTCTAATATCATCATTGCGAACCCTTTGAACGAGTTGGCAATTATTCGCTTTTTAAATGGGGAAAATATCAATGAAATCGAGAAGGAACTTTCTGAAGTGAAAGCGATTATTTCCAGGACTTTGGGAAATTCTAATCCTCTGTATGCTAAGTCTGCCGTTACACTGGCAAGTGCGTACATCGAGAACAAGAAATTTGATTTGGCAAGTAAAGAATTAGACGAGGCAGGCAAGATTTGGGTACGTATTTTTAAAAATAATCGCAATACCAATAATGCAGAAATATTTGAACTTTTGGGTGATATAGAAACTAAAAAAGGAAATTATAAACAAGCCGAATATCGTTACTTGGAGGCAAGAAAAATTTATGGAACAGTGTTAAATACGCGTCATCCGCTTTATACACGTTCCTTGAGTAGATTAGCCCGCTCAGCCTTCAGTAGTGGCGACTTACTAAAGTCCCAAAAATATATCACAGAAGCGATTAATCAGTATAAGTATTACATCACCAACTTCTTCCCTGCGCTAAGTGATAGAGAAAAGGTGAAATTCTGGGGAGCGATTAGCAAGGATTTTGAGTTTTATGATAACCTCTTAGCCAAACGAGCAAAAGCTGACCCAGGAGCTATTGCTTTGATGTATAACAATAAACTTCTTACAAAACCTTTATTGGCAGGTTCTACTCAAAAAATTCGCAATGCAATAGAACAAACCAAAGATAGTACACTAATAAAAAGTTACAATCGTTGGATTGAGCAAAAAACCTTCCTGACCAAGGTCATAGCGATGAGTAATGACCAACAAAGAGAAGCCAATGCAGACCCTAAAAAGATACAAAAGGAAATAGAGGACTTAGAAAAAATCCTTAGCCGTAGGTCAGATATATTCAAGTCAAAGGAAAAGGAATTGACTTGGGCAGAAATACGCACAGCATTAAAATCTGGAGAAGTGGCAGTAGAGATAGTTCGTTATAACTATTTTAATAAAACATTCACAGATTCAGTCGTTTATGCCGCTTTGGTGATATTCCCTAATGAGCAAAAAGCTCCGAAATTCATACCTATTCCAGAAGGCAACAAATTAGAAAGCTCTTATCTAAAACTATACAGAAATGCTGTTAAGTTTGGGATTAAAGACAAGCAGTCTTATCAAAAATACTGGAAGTATATTGACGAAGCTATCCCAAGCAATTCAAGAATTTATCTTTCTGGCGAAGGTGTATATCCACAAGTCAATATAGAATCTATGCTCAAAGATGATGAAAAATATGTCATTGATGATGAGAATATTGTATTGCTTACAAGTACGCGCACACTGGCAGAGGTAAAGAAAGCAGGAAAAGTAACAGATGATTTTATCTTTGTAGGAAGTCCTGTCTTTTACAAAGATTTGAAACCAGAAGATTATTTGAAAAATAATAATAGAAAAGTAGCCCAACTTCCAGGTACTTATGATGAGATAGAAGGACTAAAGAGTCTCTTCAGTCAGTCTAATAAAAACGTTAAGGTTATGGTTACGACGGGTGCTAACGAGGATTCTTTGAAAACACTTCTTCAGAGGACTCCACCCAAAGTCTTACACATTGCTACACACGGTTACTTCGAGCCAGACGTAGAAAGTAGCAATAGTGATAATCTCTTGGGAGCGCAAAGAGTTGTCAATAATCCCCTATTGCGTTCGGGCATCTTGCTATCCAATGCAGGCGACTTAATGGCAGAAGGAAACGTATATCAATACAACAAAGCCGCAGGGGTATTTAGCTCTTATGAATGGCGCGATATGAATTTGGAAGGAACACAATTAGTGGTAATGAGTGCGTGTGAAACGGGTCGTAGCGAAGGGAAAATTGGTAGCGGGGTTGCTGGTTTGCAGTCTGCTATCCAAGAAGCTGGCGCAGAGCGATTTATTATGAGCTTATTTAAGGTTGATGATACCGCAACCCAAGCATTGATGGTATTATTTTATAAAAATTGGAATCAACTCAATCAAGATTTAAGAACAGCCTTTGTGAATGCTAAAAAAGAACTTCGCAAAGATAAAAGATTTGCAGACCCAAGATTTTGGGGAGCTTTTGTAATGATTGATAGAGGTTAAGTACCTAATCAAAGGTTTTTATGAATAATTTAAAAAACAAATCAGCAATTCATATAGGAATGGTCTTGTTTCCCAATTTTACACAATTGGACTTGACCGCTCCTTTTGAGGTTTTCTTGCGTATCCCCCAATCACATATCTATTTCCTTTCTCCTGATTTAGCCCCTGTTTATACGGATAAGGGTTTTGCGATGTTGCCCAATCGAACCTTCGAAGAATGTCCAGATTTAGATATTCTCTTTATAGGAGGGGGCTGGGGAACAGGGCAGATTATGGAAGACAAGCGTTATATAAAGTTTTTAAAAGAGCAAGGTGAGCGGGCGAGTTATGTTACTTCAGTTTGTACAGGTGCTTTGGTATTAGCGGCGGCGGGCTTGTTGGATGGCTATCGCGCTACTACTCATTGGTTATCATTGGATTTGCTCCAATTATTTGATGTCATTGTTGAGGAAAAAAGAGTGGTCATAGATAGAAATAGAATCACAGGGGGAGGAGTAACCGCAGGGATAGATTTTGGATTATATTTGGTAGCAGAAATCTTAGGAGATTCGCTTGCCAAAGAAATCCAATTGATGATAGAGTACAACCCCCAACCGCCTTTTGAGAGTGGTTCGCCCCAAGATGCTTCTAAGGAATTGCTTCACAAAATCAGAACACAAACCAAAGACATTCAAGAAAAACGCAAGGAACAGATTTTGAGGATATTGGGTAAAAATGCACAACTACTTACTTGAATTTAAACTTCATCATCACAGGTAAATGGTCAGATGCCGTTTTTACTTCCTTGATGACCCTACTTTCGATACATTCTATTTTATCTGCCGAATAAAATATGTAATCTATTTGTTTTTCAGGAGTTTGCGAAGAGAAAGTAAGATATTCTTGTTTTCCAAAGTTTTCAGGCTGTATGGCAGATTTGAGCTGGCTTACTTTCAACAAATCATCTATGACCGCTTCATAATCAGAATTTTGTCTATTTGCAGGAGTAGGTGCATTGCTATTAAAATCACCTAACAAGATGACAGGATAATACTTAGCATAGCGTTCAAATAGCTCTTTGATTACTTTACCTTGTCGGATACGCGTAGGCGCATCAAATGCCTCCAAATGTACATTAATTACCACAACTTCCTTATTTTGTATTTTTAGTCGTGCTACCTGTGCCAAGCGTTGTGTATAAAATGCTTTTTGATAAAAGGGTAGATGAGTGTTAGGCTCTAAGACTAATCTTTCATGGGACAGCATCTGAAAGCGGCTATGAATCGCCTGCCCTGAATATACCTGACCAAAGTGATGTCTTAAGTCCCAAGAATA
>JALOMS010000041.1 GCA_025455345.1 Thermoflexibacter sp.
AGTCCCGTTAGGGACTACATATTTGTAGAAATTGTCATTTCAACACAATTCATAAGTCCCATAGGGACGTAACTGTTTTATATACAACATTTTGTATCGCCCCTATGGGACTTAGATTTTGGACTTAACTTAGTTTCTACGAAGCTTATGTCCCTAACGGGACTTCCAGTCTGGGACTTCCAGTCTGGGACTTCCAGTCTGGGACTTCCAGTCTGGGACTTATGGACTATATGAAATGACAATTTCTACAAAGATGGGATTGAAGAACTCCAAAATTATGACTTCATAGAAGAAAATTATATTCAAAAATATTATCCTGATTTTCAGATTATTAGAACCGTAGTTTTGTATGGAAGTCAAGAAAACCAAATCATTGAAATCGAGATTGGTTTCCTTCTCAACCAAAACGGAGAACTGATTTTGGGTATCAAAGCCCCCAAACTTTTCCAAGAAGCGATTAAGAATTTATTGGATTTTTAGGCATAAAAAAGATATAAAACGTCTTTCATTAGACTAAACCCTTTTCAGAAAACTTCACCAAAACTTAAAGTCCAATTGCTGATTCATTTCATTTTTTTGTTTTATTTTTAACAAATTTCTCTTCCATTTTCTAAACTTAAAACAAATTCAAAAATGAAAAACTACTTCCCTATTTTTTTTGCCCTGTCTTTGTGTTTCCTTTTTTCCTGCAAGTCAGACAACAAAAATGCGGCTAAGAATCAAACACTCCTTGCTGAACTCCAAAAACAAAGGGTCATGCTCCCTAACGGTTGGTCGCTTGCGCCTGCGGGAAAGCACATTACTTTGGGCGATTTGCCGATGAATTTGGTGGTTTCTCCTTCCAAAAAGTTGCTGGCAGTTACCAACAACGGACAAAGCAAACAGTCCATTATGCTCATAGATGTAGCGCAGGAAAAAGTAGTGAGCGAAATAGAAATTCCCAAGTCTTGGTACGGTTTGAAGTTTAGCGCAGATGAGCAGAAAATTTATGTTTCGGGCGGAAATGACAACCTGATTCGCATTTATTCCATTGCTAACCAACAACTTATATTTTCTGATTCCATTGTTTTAGGCAAGCCTTGGAAAGAAGACAAAATATCGCCCACAGGCATAGAGTTAGATGAAAAAAAGCAAGTGCTTTATGCAGTAACCAAAGAGGATAGTAGCTTGTATATCTGCAACTTAGTAGATAAAAAAGTGCTTCAAAAAATCAAACTCCCTGCGGAGGCTTACGCTTGCGCGCTTGCACCCACAGGAAAGGAATTGTGGATTTCGGTGTGGGGAGGCAGTCAAATGGCAATTTTTGACACAGAAAAAAAGGAATTGATTGGAAAAATAGATACGGACAAAAATCCTAACGACTTCATTTTCACGCAAGACGGCAAATATGTTTTTGTTTCCAATGGCAATAGCAATCTGGTTTCTGTCATCAATGCCAACGAGCGCAAAGTGGTGGAAACGCTAACGACTTCGCTTTTCCCCAATGCTCCTCTGGGAAGTACGCCCAATGCGGTTGCCCTTTCAGAAGATGAAAATACTTTGTTCATTGCCAATGCGGACAACAACTGTTTGGCAGTTTTTGATGTGAGCGAAAAAGGCGAAAGCAAGTCTAAGGGCTTCATTCCTACGGGCTGGTATCCCACTTCGGTCAAGGTAATTGGAGAGAAAATTTTTGTTGCCAATGGCAAGGGAAATACCTCTTTGCCCAACCCCAAGGGTCCAAATCCTTACAAAAAAAGAGATGAGGATACGGAATACATAGGTGGACTTTTCAAAGGCTCATTGTCATTCATTACAAATCCTGACGAGGGCGATTTGGCAACTTATTCGCAAATTGTGTATGAAAATACGCCTTATAGCAAGGAAAAAGAGGCTTTGGCAGAGTCAGAAGCGGGGAATCCAATTCCTCAAAAACAAGGGCAAACTTCCCCTATCAAGTACGTTTTTTACGTCATCAAAGAAAATCGCACCTACGACCAGATTTTTGGCGACATCAAAGAAGGGAATGGGGACTCTTCGCTTTGCCTTTTCCCAGAGCGCGTTACGCCCAATCATCACGCCTTGGCACGAGAATTTGTGCTTTTGGACAATTTTTATGTGAACGCAGAGGTAAGTGCGGACGGACACAACTGGTCTATGGCGGCTTATGCCAATGACTACGTAGAAAAAACTTGGGTTACAAGCTACGGTGGTCGTGGCGGCACTTACGACTACGAAGGCAGTCGCCCCATTGCCTACCCAAGCACAGGATTTATTTGGGATTACTGCAAAAAAGCAAACGTTTCTTACCGCACTTATGGCGAATTTGCTTGTGAAAAAGGCACTTATTTAGAAAGTTTGAAAGACCATTATGATGTGGATTACCCATGTTATGACCTGACTATCAAGGATATATTCCGTTTTGAGAAATGGAAATACGATTTTGATTCTTTATTAGCAAAAAATGCCGTTCCGCAATTCAATATTGTGCGCTTAGGCAATGACCACACTTCGGGTACGCGCATAGGCAGTTACACACCCAACGCAAGTGTGGCAGATAACGATTTGGCTCTGGGCAAGTTGGTAGAGTACCTTTCCAACAGCAAAATTTGGAAGGAAACTGCTATTTTTGTCTTGGAAGATGACGCTCAAAACGGTCCCGACCATGTGGACGCACACCGCTCTATCGCCTTGGTTATCAGCCCTTACGTCAAGCGGAAAAGCTACGATAAAACCATGTACTCCACCGCAGGAATGTTGAGAACCATGGAACTCATTTTGGGTTTGCCTCCGATGAGCCAATACGATGCCGCCGCAACGCCCATGTGGAGAAGTTTCACTGCCACACCCGATTTGACACCTTACAAAGTCCTTCCTGCCAACATAGATTTGGAGGAAAAGAACACAGAAAATACGGCAAGTGCCAAGAAATCAGCAAGTTTCAATTTGGCACAGGTGGATGCCGCCCCCGACTTGGAGTTTAGCGAAGTCATCTGGAAAGCTATCAAAGGCGAAAACAGTACCATGCCACCGCCCCGCCGCAGTGCCTTTGTGAAAGTAACAAAGGAAATGGAAGAGGGAGAGGAGGATTGATAATAAGAGAAAAGAAAAATTACTAAAATTAGCAAATGCAATCAAGTAATTGTATTTGCTAATTTTGTAAATTAACGTAAATTCAATGAATAAAACCAAATGCAAAATGAAAATAACTATAAGCTTAGTTTCTAAATTTTTAATTTTCATTACTATTTCATGTGGGCAAAATCAGCAAAAAGAATTTCCTAACCAAATCCAAACCATTAAAACTGATAAACACATCAGAATTAAAGGAACAAAAGTCTTTGGTGTGATGCCAAACGATTATAAATACATCAAAGAATTGTCAAGGTATCAGAAAAATGAAAATTTATATCTGCAAGTCTTTGAAACTTCTTCTTCTTTTAATCAAGCAAAACCTGATTTAGCAAAACAAAAAATAGAAGAACAAGGGGCAAAAATTGATACTATTAAAAATATTAAATTAAATGAATTTGAGGCAATTTATGGTGAGGGACCCTCTAAATATCAAGGTGAAACTAAATTAATGCTTGCCTTTGGAGATGATTCTTTTTTTACAATGATTGTAGGAGTTTGCAAAACAGCAAACATAGCAGGAAAAAGAGAGTTACAAGAAATATTAAAGACAATTTATTATGAAAAAACATTTGAACTTAATCCATTTGAATTAGTCAATTTTGAATTTGACCAATCCATTACTAATTTTAAATACGCCACAACAGTTTCTAATTTTTTTATTTATACAGAAAATGGCAAAGAAGATTTACAAAACGAAACAAGCAGTGCGATTCAACTTGCAACTTTACCTCAAATGACTGAAGAACAAGCAAATAGCGTTATCACTGATATGCTTTGGAGATATGAGAAAAATAGTTTTATAATCAAAAATAAAAATATAAAAAGAGCTATAATAAACAATTATCCAGCCTTCACATTAGAAACAAATGTTAAATATAAAGACAATAATGGAGTTTTGTATAAGGCAGTTTTAGTGGGGGAAAAATCAACAGTTCTTTTTGTGGCGATTACTTATAAAGAATTAGAAAGTAGTATGGAAAAGTTTAAAAAAACTGCCCAAACGATACAAATGAAATAGTTTGAAAACAGCACCATGCCACCGCCCCGCCGCAGTGCCTTCGTAAAAGTAGCAAAGGAAATGGAGGAGGGAGAGGAGGATTGAAATAGGAACAGCATTTAATCCAGAAATGAAATTTGTCAGACACCTTTGAGGTGTCTGACATCTCAAAGGTGTCTGACAAGTGAATAAAATCACTTTTGATGGGATATAGTCTTGCAAGGCAATTCAAATCCACCAACAGGCTTATCACTTAACAATAACCTGTATTTGCATGGTAATTTGAGATTTTACAGAATTAGAAATCAAGCAGGCTTTTTCAGATTTTAGCAATACTTTTTCTGCCTTTTCCCTTTGCGCTTCCTCTGTAATGACCACATTAGGATACAAAATGATGTCTGTTATCCACATTTTCCCTTCCACTGTTTGGAGCTTCCCGACTGCCTTAGAGCTGAAATGCGTATAGTCCAATTTAAAATTTTCGGCAACCGCCAAGAATGTAGTCATCAGACAGCTATTCACCGCCGCTACTAAGAGGTGTTCGGGTGACCATATACCTGCCACGCCTTTATTAAATTCGGGAGGAGTAGCCACTTCAATGCTGTCATTGAGGACAGGAGAACTCAATCCCCCTACCCTACTGTGAAGCCAATTAACTTCCACCTCGTACAAATGCATATTTTCCATAATTTGTTTGTTATTTTAAAAATAGGTAATTTAGTATTTCACATATCGTTCAACGTAAATAAACGATAAATAATTCAAAAAATAAACAAATACTCCATATACCAACCCACAGCTCATCAATTCAAAAAGAAAGGAAATTTTATAAAACTTTCATTATCATAATTTTACATTACATTTTTGACAGCAAAAGAATTATTTTTTTCTGAAAAGAAAGCTTATTTTATTGAAAAAGGATTTTGCTAAGACAAAATACGCTACCTTCGTAAAATGTATCGATAAAATAATGGGTTTTACGCATAAAATCTATTCGCAAAGAGTTATTTTAATGTACGATTGAAAATATTGGGAAATAGAAGAATTGTTTTAAAATAGGTGGTCTAAGTCTTAATACACGACAGGTCTAATCATTAAATCCCAATGGAACAATGAAGCGCGAATGTAAGTTTAATAAAATAATCATTATTCAAAAAATTATAAAGTATAAAAAATATGCACGTAGGAGATAGAGTTCGCTTGATACATGACAAAGAAGAAGGAATCATTACCAACTTCCTACCTAATAATATGATAGAAGTAGAGATAGAAGATGGTTTCCGTATCCCTGTGCTTAAACAAGAGGTAGCACTCATAGCCGCAGAGGAAACTATCGTATTCCGAGATACCAAATTATCTAATAACAAAAATGTATTACCAGACAAAATAATAGGTGAAGTAGGCTTTTTCTTAGCCTTTATACCTCTGAATGAGAAGCAATTAACTGTAAATTTAATCAATAATACAGATATAGATATTCTATTTACAATCGGAGAAATCAAGGATAATAATTATAGCGGTTTGGCGGCTGGACACTTGAAAAAGAAAACTTGGCAGAAAATAGATGAAGCCAATTTAGACCGCTTTGAGAAATGGTCTCCTCTACTCATTCAGGCTTTGATATTTAGGGCGGGATTTGGCTCGGTCAAAGAACCCTTGATAAGAAAAATGGCGTTTGGAGCGGGTACTTTTTTCAAAAGCAAAATGAAAGCTCCACTTTTGGACAAGGATGCTTATGTATTCCAAATAGACCAAAAAATAGTAAATATAGAGCCAGACAAAATCAAAGAGAGTATGTTTACGACCAATGAACCTGTATTACCCCCCAAACCTAAAGCAATAGAGAAAATTATACTTCCTACGCAGGTAAAAAAGAAAGAAATAGATTTACACATAGAAAAACTTACTCCTCATAGCGATAAGATGAATGCCTCAGAAATGCTTTCTTTGCAAATAGATACTTTTGAAAAAGCCTTAGACAATGCTATATTTGAAAATATTGAAGAAATTATTTTCATTCATGGAATTGGGAATGGTACATTGCGAACAGAAATACAAAAAAGGCTTAGCAAACATAAAAATGTAGCCTATTTCCAAGACGCACAAAAGGAAAAATTTGGCTATGGAGCTACTGCCGCTAAGTTAAAATAAATCAATATGATAAAGTTAAAATCTTTATGGAAAAGCCCTGAAAATCAGATATATACGCTTGGTTGGGGTTGGATGATGGGCTTGGACACACTCCAGTATATTACAGGTGATATAGTGCAGATTACAGAACAAGAAGCAGAAAATTATGCAGATGCGGTCAATGAACTATATCAAATGTATATCACAGCCGCCCAGTATGTTATAGACAATCAGTTATTTAACCAATTGGCTATACCCGAAAATATAGTCGAGATGATTAAATACACTTGGGAAGATGATAGACACTTGCATTTGTATGGACGGTTTGACTTAAGCGGAGGAACGGATAATCAACCCATCAAACTCATAGAGTTTAACTCTGATACAGCTACTTGTATTCCTGAAACGGCAGTCATCCAATGGGCGCATCTCAAAGCCAATCAGTTAGATGAAACTCTACAGTTCAATTCGCTATACGACTTGCTCAAAGAAAATTTTATACGCTTAAGAGAGGCAAACTCAGACTTAACTCCTACGCTACTTATCTCGACCATGAAAGACTTTCCTGAAGATGATACCAATGTAGAGGTACTGGGAGAAGCCGCCCAAGAAGCTGGTTTTGAGGTAGATTATTGTCATATAGAAGATGTACATTTTTCACCAGAAGATGGTATTTTTACGCGTAACCATTTTGATAATTATTACCGTTATGATTTTTGGTTCAAGTTAGTTCCTTGGGAATACATCGCCTATGATGAGCCAGAGTTGATGAATATCCTGAACAAAATAGTAATGAATAGAAAAGCGGTAGTCATCAATCCCGCATATAATATTTTATTCCAATCCAAAGGCATCTTAAAAGTTCTTTGGGACTTATTCCCCCAACATCCCTTATTATTAGAAACAAGCGATACCATCTTGACCAATAAGGAATATTGTGTAGAAAAAGTCCTATTTGGCAGAGAAGGTGCAAACGTCAAAATCTTAGACAGAAATAGTCAAACCATGATTGAGAAACAAGGGGAATATGGAGAATACCCTAAGATTTATCAAGAATATGTAGAATTTTTGAGAGATTACCAAGGCAATTGTTACCAAGCAGGTGTGTTCTTTGCCTATGAAGCCGCCGCTTTAGGCTTTAGAAGAGGAGGCAGAATCATAGACAATACCGCACAATTTACAGGTCATTTGATAAGCTAAAACTTGTATAAATAGCACAAAAGAGAAAATAGTTTATAAAAAAAGACCACTAAATTTTGCTAAAAATAAAATAATGCCTAATTTTGCGCTCCCAAAATTATTGAGGCACAAAGACAAAATAACACTTTAAAGAAATATAGTCATGAAAAGAACTTACCAACCTTCAAATAGGAAGCGTAGAAATAAGCATGGTTTCAGAGAGAGAATGTCTTCTCACAATGGCAGACGTGTATTGGCAAGCCGCCGAGCAAAAGGAAGAAAAAAACTAACAGTTTCTGACGAAAAGAAACATAAAGGTTAATCTATATCAACATCTCTAAAGCCATATTTTAGGAAACATTTAACTCAATTATTGTCATGAACTTAAGAGTAGCAAAAAAAATATTAAAAAATCAAAATAATTTGAACTATCACGAAGGTCAAATTAAAAAGGCAGAAGTAGTAATGAAGCGTTCTCAGAGAAATGCTGCAAAAAATAGCAAATAATCTCTGTTTTAAGAAATAACTTTGCTTGGAGTGTCGACTTTTGAGGTTTTGAAAAATAAATTTTTACATTGAAACCACATCGTTTTCCCAAGTCCGAAAGACTGCACAGTAAAAAAATCATTGATTCTTTATTCAATCCCGCCAACAAATCCTTAGGCGGGAATGTTTTTTTATACCCTTTCAAAATCTTTTGGCTAAAAATAGCACCCATAGAAAACAATCCTTCTGATTTGCTCCCACAAATCATCGTTTCTATTCCCAAAAAAAACTTTAAAAAGGCAGTAGAACGCAATCGCCTAAGAAGACAAATTAAGGAAATCTATAGACTCAATAGGCTTGAGATTTTTAGCAAACAGACTACTCCTCTGGCACTTGGCATTGTTTATATAGCCAAAGAAAAAAATGAATTTGTGTTTATGAGGAAAAAATTAATTGTCATTCTGCACAAAGTAGTAGAGGCTATCAAAGAATCTCCCAAAGGTTAGATAAATTTTAAGTGAATTAAGTAATTCAACAAAAATAAAAGTACATTTACATTTTATACGTGTTTTAAAATCAATTATCGGATACTTTGCGAGATGTTGCCTCATTTGTGTCCGATAATTTTGCACACTTACTTAAGTAATCCAACTTTTATAAGTGTTCTTGGTATGAAAGTCCATAACGGGACTTCCAGTCTGGGACTGTAACAGCATTTATTTTTGTTGATATACTTAAGGCTGTGAGCCTTTTCTTATAATAATACCATCACCCTCATTAAAACTTTTGGACAATATGCTAATCCGTATCGTGCGTATGACTTTTCAACAAGAAAAAGTAGAAGAGTTTTTGACTATTTTTGCAAATTCTAAACACAAAATCAGGAATTTTGAAGGCTGTATCTACTTAGAGCTACTTAGAGATGCTAATGACCCTCATATTTTCATTACTTATAGTCAGTGGGAAAACGAAAATGCCTTAGAGCAATATCGCCAATCTTCACTTTTTAAAACTACTTGGGCGCAAACGAAAGTGCTATTTTCTGACAAACCCCTTGCTTTTAGCACTTATTCCTTTGTCAAAGTTTGAGTATTTCAATAAATTTACACTACTTTTGTCATAAAGTTATCCCATAGAATAATTTAAAATTTATCAATCTAATTATTCTATGTTTCTGATTTATCATTTATTACACATAATTTTTCATCAAATGTATTCTATTTTATTACAAGCAGGCGGCGGCAATTCTAATCTGATTAATCTCCTATTTATCGTAGGAATGGTTGCTGTTTTTTACTTTTTTATGATTCGTCCCCAACAGAAAAAGCAAAAAGAGCAAAAAACCTTTTTAGAAAGCCTTAAAAGAGGGGACAAAGTAGTTACTATTGGAGGCTTGCATGGTACGGTACTGTCCCTTGAAGGAAATACAGTGCTTTTGGAAGCAGACCAAGGCGTAAAACTCAAATTTGAAAAAACAGCAATTTCACAGGAACAAACTAAATCTGCAAACGCAAAGACAGCATAGACAAAGGCTTAAAAATCAACTTTTTACCCTTGAAGACTCTTGATTGGAAAGGAATAACCCTGTGTGTAGTGATAGCTACTTTGATTTGGTTTTTTAATGCACTCAATAAGACCTATACTACACGCATCAATCTTCCTGTTATTTTCAAAACCAAACAACAAGACATAGTGGCAGTTGAAGAACCACCAAGTAGCTTGGAAGTAGAAGTAACAGGTCAAGGTTGGAGTTTATTTCGCAAAAATATGGGGATTGGGGTAGAGCCTGTCAGCATAGACTTGATGAATGTTCTGCGAGTCAAATATTTCCCTACAAAGAATTTTTTACCAATATTCAGTATCCAATACAAAGACATCAGAATTAATCAGATTGTTCCTGATACCATTGCTTTAAATTACAATAGGGTGATTAGCAAGCCCATACATCTTTTTTTGCGACCAAGTCAAATCCAAATGCGCGAGAGCTACCAAGTAACTTCTCTGATTCGTCTCGAACCCAAAGAGGTCATTTTCACAGGAGCAAGCTCTTTAGTAAACCAATTAGGAGATACGCTTTTTTTGCGTATAGAAGAAGACGAGGAAATTAGCGAAAATTATGAAAAATTAATCCCTATTCGCTATCCCAAACACCCTCATCTGAAGCCTGAAATAAACAAAGTCAAGGTAAGTTTTCAAGTTTCTCTTTTTGTCCAACATAATCAGCTCATTCCAATCAAAACAAGTGGATTCCCTTTGGATTCTTCTGCTTATATTACTGAAAATGCGGTTGTCTTAGAATATTGGCTAAGAAAAGACAAAGAAAATCGCATACGCACCGATACGCTTCATGCAGTTGTGGATTTTAGGACAAGAAATAAACTGGATTCTACTCTTGTGCCAATTGTAAGATTATCAAAGGATTTTAAAAATATAAGAATATCACCTTCAAAAATAAAAATTCACTATGGGAAACACACTAAAAATAGGAGTAACAGGGGGCATAGGAGCGGGTAAAAGTGTAGTTTGTACTATATTCAATCAGTTGGGGATACCTATTTATGATGCTGACTCAAGAGCCAAATGGTTGATTGCCAATCACCCAATACTGATACAAGAAATCAAGACTACCTTTGGAGAGGAAGCATACATAGGAAAAGAGCTAAATAGACGCTATTTGGCAGAAAAAGTATTTGTGAGCAAGGATAATATCCACAAGATGAATAGCTTAGTCCACCCAAAAGTAGGAGAAGATGCGAAAAACTGGTTTGAGGAAAATAAGGGCAAATATCCTTACATCATCAAAGAAGCCGCACTGTTATACGAAGCAGGTTCTTACAAAGAATTGGACAAAGTCATTGTCGTTACTGCGCCCTTAGAAGTGAGAATCGCTCGCATACAAATACGAGACCCCCAACGAAGTAAAGAAGAAATCTTAGGCATCATAGCCAAGCAAATGCGCGAAGATGAAAAGGTTAAGTTAGCCGACTTTGTGATTTATAATGACGGAGAACAAATGCTCATTCCTCAAGTCCTCCGTCTGCATACCCAAATCCTTACTTTACATACCTGACGTATATTTTTCAAAGACAAATTCTCTGGATTTTTTAGAATATTGTATCTTACACTCATCAAAACTTGGCGCATAACTCGTAATAACAAATCCATTAGAAATTGTAACAGGTTCTGTAGGGAATCCCTCTGAACTCATATCTAAAACATTGTTCCCATTGGTATCTTGAAAACAGCCAAATACGTACTCTCCATAAGCCAAATCTGTAATTTCTAAAGATGCTTCCTTATTTCCATTAGGTTTTAAATCATAAAAACGGAATACCGAACTTACATCAGGAAAATTGTCCTGTCTGCGAAATACACCTATGCGAATAGTAGCAGATGAATTAGGTATATTTTTGAAAATCAGTTTTAAAGGCTTTGGTTTTAACATAGAGGGTTTCTCTAAAAAAATAAAACCACTAAGCAAAAAGACAAACGAACAGAAAAATAAAAGATGCTTCATGAGAATTTATGGTTAAGTAATTATAAAATTTGATAAGTGCATACACTCACAGTCATATGTGTTGGTGAGCTTATACCATACAAATATATAAGATTATTTTTCTTCTTTTACATTTCATTTTCTAATTCTAAAATCTATTACTATTTTTGTATTTATTTTAAAAGATAGGCTTATTTGCCGAAAATCGGCGAATAAGCCCTTGGATATTTTATGAAAGTCGAAGAATTTGTAAAAAGATATACCCAAGATTCTATAGTTTTATCACTCTTAGAAACCCTTAAAAATAGGAAAGATAAACATCTCAAATTAAAAGGCTTAGTAGGAAGTTTGGATGCAGTAGTCGTCAGTGCAATGCACTTGTTACAGCCCGAACTTTCCCATATATTTGTTTTACATGACAAAGAGGAGGCTTATTATTTTGCCAATGATTTGCAAAATTTACTACCCAATAAAGAAATTTTATTTTTCCCAACATCTTATAAACGACCTTATCAGTTTGAAGAAACAGAAAATGCCAATGTCCTCCAAAGGGCAGAAGTTTTAAGTCGTATCAATCAAAATCGTGTATTGGGAAGTGTTAAAGGAGATTTGATAGTAACTTATCCTGAAGCCCTAACAGAAAAAGTTATTAATAAGAAATCTCTCGTAGAGAATACATATTCTATCAAAATAGGAGATGTTTTGGGCATAGAGTTTATTGCTGAAGTCTTACAAAGCTATGATTTTGAGCGCACTGACTTTGTTTATGAGGCAGGTCAATTTGCTGTTCGAGGAGGTATTATTGATATTTTTTCTTATTCTAATGATAAGCCTTATCGCATAGAACTCTTTGGTGATGAGGTCGAAAGCATCAGAACTTTTGACCCTATTTCCCAACTTTCGGAAGATGTTTTGGAGCATATCATCATTATACCCAATGTGGGTGCTAAACTATTTTATGAATTCAGAGAGTCATTTTTTAAATTTATTAGTCCTTATACGAGCCTTTGGTTCAAGGACTTAGGACTTACTAAAGAAATCATTCAGAAATATTTTGAAAAAGCAACAGAAGCATTTACTTCTACTATTTCAGGTGGTAATATCCAATTGATTGCTAAGCCAGAGGATTTGTTTGAAACGGCGGAGAGTTTCCTTAGTTTGGCAAGCGACTTTGTATTGGTGGAGTTTGGGAAGAGGTTTCAAACCCTACACCCTGCTCTCCCTCCCCAAGGAGAGGTAGGTAAAGAATCGTCTGTGAAGACACAGACAACGGCAGGAGAAGGAGAGGTACGTGTAGGGCAAAAAAGTAATACCTTCATCTTTGATGCCAAACCACAACCTTCTTTTCATAAAGATTTTAACAAAATAGGTGAACACTTAGAAGGAATGCAATCTGATGGTTATCAGACATTTATATTTGCAGACTCTGCGAAACAATTGCAAAGATTGACTTTCATTTTTGAAGAAATCAATCCAACGATTCACTTTGAGCAAATCTTAACTTCTTTGCGCGAAGGCTTTGCTGATAAGAATCTAAATATATGTGCCTATACCGACCATCAATTATTTGAAAGATTCCATCGTTACAAATCCAAAGACAATTTTAGTAAGTCTAAAGCCATGACTCTGAAAGATTTACGAAGCCTACAAATTGGAGATTATGTAACTCACGTCGACCACGGCATAGCGCGCTTTGCAGGATTGGAAAAGGTAGAAGTCAATGGAAAAACCCAAGAGTCTATTCGTTTGGTATTTAGAGATGATGATATGCTCTATATCAATATTCATGCTTTGCACAAAATCGCCAAATTTACAGGTAAAGAAGGAACAATGCCTTCTCTCAATAAATTAGGCTCTCAAGAATGGGATAACAAGAAGAAATCTGTTCGCAAAAAAGTGCAAGATATAGCACGAGAATTAATTGCGCTGTATGCCAAACGCAGAGAAGCCAAAGGTTTTTCTTTCAACAAAGATACTTATTTACAAGCAGAATTAGAATCTTCTTTCCTTTACGAAGATACTCCCGACCAAGCCAAAGCAACCGCAGAAGTGAAAGTTGATATGGAAAAACCCTATCCTATGGACAGGTTGGTTTGCGGAGATGTAGGATTTGGGAAAACAGAAGTAGCGATTCGCGCCGCCTTCAAAGCCGTAGCAGACTCCAAACAAGTTGCCGTACTTGTTCCTACGACTATCTTGGCTATGCAGCACTACAAAACCTTCAAAGAACGTCTGAAAAACTTACCTTGTAGGGTAGATTATATCAATCGTTTTAGAACAACTAAAGAAATAAATCAAATATTGAAAGACATTAAAGAAGGGAAAATAGATATTTTGGTCGGTACGCATCGCATTGTGAATGATGATGTAGTATTCAAAGATTTAGGATTGATGATTATAGATGAGGAGCAAAAATTTGGAGTAAAGGTAAAGGAAAAGCTAAAACATCAGCGCGTAAATGTAGATTCGCTTACCCTTACGCCACACCTATTCCACGAACCTTGCACTTCTCCCTGATGGGGGCGAGGGACTTGTCTATCATAGCTACGCCCCCGCCTAATAGACAGTCTGTTAGTACAGAAATTCATACATTTAATGATGAAATGATACGCGATGCGATACGTTATGAATTAGAGCGCGGAGGGCAAGTGTTTTTTGTTCATAATCGAGTAGCAGATATAGATTCCATAGCCAATATTATTTTACGTCTTGTTCCAGATG